>DTSJ01000425.1 GCA_012965445.1 Candidatus Hydrogenedentota bacterium | reverse complement strand
TGTATTTCCGCTGTCTTTTTTTCCGAGGTGTCAAAGGTCGAATCGATAGTGAGCGCGTCATTGGATAGAGATATTTCGGAAGACGCAAAGACTGACGGCAAGTCTGCTTGACGCATCATGTCACGGGTTCTAAAGTCGCTGATTTGAATGCTCATTTCACCTTGTGGAGCTTCAGGGGTTCCAGAAAGATCGATCCTTCCATCCATGGTTCCCTGCGCGATTGGAAATCCGAACAACTCTGCGATGGACAGTGGGATAGCTTTCCAGTGAGAATCCACATTCAGAAGGTTCTCCGACCATATACCCCCGGCGTCAATGGTTCCATTTGCCACCTGCAGTCGTGTGGGATCCAGCAGAATCTGTTGATCATCGACTGAGATAGCCGTTGATTCTATGAGTCGAAACGCGTACCGATCAAGGTTTCCTTGCAAGCGTTCAAGGTCGATTTTCGACTCTTCTGTATACAGCTTTGTGTATGCCGACGCATTCCAAGGGATATTATGATCTAATTCTCCGGACGCCTCGATCTCAATGTCCGAAATCCCGTCCTTCAAGTTGTCGGAAGCCTCAAACTTCTGCACCACAATCTGCTCTAATGCTATTTCTGAACCAGATACATTCAAACGGCCTTGGGGAGATGTCAGGACATCATCAAGTTTCCATGAGGCGGTGACAAAATCAGCGCTCAGCACAGACGTAGAAAAATCATGTATGTTGAATAGACCGCCAAATGACTCCGTACCACCGCGCCCGTCAAATTCTGCATCTCCGTCGATGGAGCCTTGCAGGGGCATTCCGATAAAGGGCTCGAAAGATGAGAGGTCAGGCATCAAGGCCGCAATCTCGACTCTTCCTGTTGAGTCCCTGTAGGCAATCTCTGCGTTCCCTTCGATCACATTGTCGCGATTCGTGATTAAAAATTTCGGTACAATGATCCTGTCGCTGTCGAACCGAAATGAACTTTCAGCTTCAATGATTTCGCCTGAATGCCCCAAAGATACGTGAGTAATGCCTTCTCCATTTTGGGATTCCCCATTGATGTCTATCCATACCTGTGCTGTTTCGACTTCTTGATCATTGAATCGAAGCTCTCCGACATTTATGTTGAGGCGTGCTTCGAATTGCTCGCCCGATGAGTGAATGGAAACTTCCGCCATTGCGTGACCTGCTAATACGCTGCTTTTCTCGGAGTTCAACACGCCCAGATCCGGCACGGTGATATTACCTTGCAGGGTGCCATCACGAGATTCCGAGTGATAACGTCCGGTGCCAGTGAGTCGAGCATACTGTCCTTCCAGTTCTGCCGAGTTAATCGTGAACACGTCATCGAGAAATGTACCTTGAATATCTGCCCGTACATGTTGTCCCGCCAATTCGGACAATCCACGGGGCAATCTATCAGGTTCATCCAACTGCATGTTCAGAACCCCGTGCCAGACTCCGGCTTCTGATTTGAGCTGCAGCGCTGCTTCGAGCCTGCCGCTTATCTCGTTATCGAAAAGGGACGTCACAGCGGCGATGTCATTACTGCGCGCCTCGACATGCACGACCGTTTCCCTTGTTTGAAGATTCACATCTGCATTTCCAGATACGTGGGTATTTTGGTCGTGGAGCGAAAATTCATCAAGAATCAGCTCTTCTTCGTTGGGAATTGATCCATCGGCTACAAATTCAATGCGTGGCTGAGTCTGTTCGTTGATCCGAATTGATTCGCCCGATCCCTCGAGATGTAGAGAGGTCGGGGTCTCAAAAGCGTTCGTCCAATCCTTACCTTGCGCTTCTATCTCCAATTCAATGCTGGAAATCCGAACGTCGGCCACTTCGAAATCGTGTATGGCAACATGAGAAGTGGTGTGAAAATCCGACGTTGTTCCATGCATTTCAGCGCTCAGCGTCGCTCGACCACCTAAATCGATTCCGAGAAATTCGTTCAGACCATCCAGGTTGTCGATCGAGGCCTTCACCGTTCCGTCGATAGTCTTTGCCTTCCAAGTAGAAGAGCCCGCCACACTGAACTCAGCCCAGGTCGTTGATAGGTCAAACTCCCGGACGACAAAGCGGTCTGATTCCTGGTCGTAATTCAGGTCAAGAGACATTTCGATGTCGTCGGAAAAAATCGTCTGAAATTTCTCCGTCCACAATCCAGTATCCGCCAATGCTTTGAGATTTCCTTGAATCGCAAATGGCGAAGACGCGCGTATAACGACCTCACCCTCCATGACCTTTTCTTCGGCGCTCCAGGCAGTGACGCTGCTGTGCAATTCCTCGGTCGTCCCGCGAATTTCAATTGTGAGTTTGGCTGGGTTGACTTGATTGGCTTCGAACCTGTCCGAAAGTCTGGATAGTTGAACATGAGTAAACATGACATCTCCGTTGACGGTCTGTTCTTCAATGTTAAACGATCCTGAGACGTTCAGTTCCGAAACGCTGCTTACAAGCGAGAGCGATCCCGAGGGCTCACTTGAAAATCGCGCAAGATTCACCGTTGCCTCAAACGACGTTTCTGAGCCCAACAGATCGGATACGAATACCGGAAAACTTTCGTTTGTAAGACGAACGGCGTCAATGCTCCTTACTCTTAAAGCGTTGCCTTCCTCGTATTCAATGGTTACCTTACCAATTTTCTCATCGCCGATGGAGAAACCCAGCTCACCTGCCCAGGAAGCTATTAGTCCTGCCCCGCTCAATTCGATCGAAATGGGATCCGACGTATTCAATCGTTCTGGCAGATAGATGCCGTCGTGAAGTGAAGCGTTCAGAACCAGTGACTGGTCCTGTTTCTCAGCGAAAAACGCGATCTTGGTGTCGGACTCCTTTAGGTCATGGGCGTACAGCGATAACTTGATGCCGCTGTTCGGGCTGGTTTGGACTAAGGATCCCGATATCATCAATGAAGCAGACTGACCCAATACCTCTTCGTCAATATCGATTCTATCGATTATGAATTCTTTGATCGTCAGCCACACGGGTATATTCGGGATGCTCGAAGCTGTCGCGGGAGTTTCCTCGGCCATCTCTCGCTGAGGCAGAGTGATCAGATCTACCCTCTCGGTTTCCAGAGAAAGGAGCGACAACCGACCAAAGGCCATTTCGAAAGGGGACATTGACCTTGAACATCCTCAATTTCTACACGATCAATACTCATCGCGAACGGCACAAACCCCGAGATGGTGCCCACATGAATCGTTTCGGCACTCAATCCGCTGAGTTGCCTGGATAAAAGATCAGAGAGTAAACGCTTTCCAAAGGGCATCTGAAGAACCGATAAAAACACAAGAAGTAGAATGAGCACGAAGGCCATGAACCTGAGTGTTCGCTTGAACCATTTCTTGAGGATCGATTTCTTTGACATATTGCTAGAACGCCTGACCGATACTGAGATACAGCTGGAACGATTCGTCGATTCCATCGCGACGATCCAGGGGAAGCGCTACATCCAATCGCAAGGGACCAATCGGACTGAAATACCGAAGGCCGAGACCTGCCCCGAAGAGCAGTTCCTCACCGAAATCCGGCAGTGAGGATGTAAACGCTGAACCGGCGTCCACGAACGCCACAACTCCAAGGTGTTCACTCATCCGGTATCGAATCTCGACCGCGATCTCGATCTTGCTGCCTCCACCCGTCGGCTCATCACCGTTGAGCGGCCCTACTGTCTGGAAGGTATACCCCCGAATGGATCCGCCGCCGCCCGCATAGAAACGTTCATCAGCAGGAACTCCGTTCACCGACTCGCCCACGATAGCGCCGAGCATTAAACGTGTCGCGATAACGAGTTTTCCCTCTTTGACTAGCGGAAGATAGTAATTCGTCGTAATACTGGATTTCATGAATGAAGTATCTTGTTCAATAGGATCGACAAAGGGCTCGCTGCGAACCCGCACCTTAAACCCGGAAGTAGCATTGAGAGGCCTGTCCGAACCGTCCCAGAGCAGTTCCGCGGGGAGCGACACCAATGTGAACGAGTCAGTTTCATCGAACTGTTCCACCTCACTTATTTTCAGCGCGATTCCGAGACTTCCCGTAAGCTTCTCTCGCAGAGGGCGATCAATTAAGGCGCTGACCCGACCGTAGTCTTGGGAAAAAGCCTCAGGTCTGTAACGCCCCCCTTCAATGCCAAGTCGTAGTGTCTGATCGCTACGATGAAAATTGCGCATCCGATACTCACTCTTTCCCTGTAGCCGTGTTTCGCTGAATCGCGCTTCGAGCGTTAAGCGATGCCCCAATCCTCTCAAATTTCGATGCTCCCACCCCAATCCTGTTCCGATACCTTCATCGGTGAAATACTCGACACCGGACCAGATCGTCCTTTTGTCCCGTTCGGTCAATTCTATATTGATGGGAAGCTTTTCCGAGTCATCCAGGCTTTCCGCCGGACGAAGACGAACCACAGAAAACAGACCAGTCTCATACAATCGTTTGCGCAGACGCTCCAACAGGCTTTCCTTGTATTGATCCCCGAGTTTCCAGGGAACCTCCGCGAGAACTACTTCTTCTTTCACCCCCTCAAGTCCCGATACCTGAACCATACCGAATCGAGTTAAAGGACCCGCATTAAGGTGGTATGTAACATCCATCGTAAATGTTGAATGCTCGACGATCACTTCACGACCGATAGATTCCGCGAATCGATACCCTTCTTCGCGTAGGTGCCTCAACAGCGCTTGTTCCGCATCCACGACCTCTTGAGCCCAGGCGAGCTCTCCAGAAATTAGAACCTTCGGCGGAACCTTCTGAAACGTGCCTACAAAATTTTCAGGCTTGTCTTCAAAATCTATCACGATTGAAGCGAATCGATATTGGGGACCGGGATCGATCAAAAAACGGACAATCGTGACTCCGCCATCATCCTCCAATGTAAAAGAGAGCATCGCGGCATAGAACCCCTCAGCTTTGAGGCCCTTCATTAAAGTAACCTCATCCCGCTCAGCACGCCTACGGAGTTGAAACAGGCTTCGGGACCGCGTGTCTTGTTGTCCGACAGAATCCGAAAGCGCTCTCAAACGTGCTTCAAGTTTTCCGTCTTCCACACCGGAAAACTGAACCCGATACGCAATTCCGGTCTGCTGGGCGGGGACGGAGACCGTAAACGCGAGCGCTATGATTACTGTAATTCGTATGAAGTCATTCAATATTATGGTATCCGCTGTGCCTCGCAAATATTCATCGGCACTCATATCATTGAAGATTCTACCATGGCACTCGAACGCCGTTCGATGCCAGATTGTCGAAATTCGCTGGTACTGTGCCCCACTCTGACTGAGGTTTATGGGAAGATTGGCATTAAAAACTTTCACCCCGCGGAACTCATACGAACTTTGTCAGCATCGCGGAAGTTTGCGTTACTGCTCTTCTTCCTGTCGGCGATCATCCCCGAAAACACGCAGGAAATAAACCATTCGAGATTTCCTGCTCGAATTCGACAATGAGCCTATATACAACGGCATTAAGAGTTAGGCTGAGTTTTTGACCTTACGGTCTATTAACGGCATTATGTCGCCAATACAATGATGTTGTGATAACAACGGGAAAGTAAGACCTATTCGTGCCGCAGCGCCGTGATAGGATCAAGATTCGCAGCACGTATGGCAGGATACAGTCCAAATACAATCCCTATCGCAACGCTGATCCCCGCAGAAAGCACAAGGCTCGTACCCGTGACTACCGTCGGCATTTTCGCAAAATACGTCACCAGCCACGGTATCGAAACACCAATCCCAATTCCGATAAAACCGCCCACCACCGAAAGCACCACCGTCTCCACAAGGAACTGCAATATGATCTCCCGCCTCTTCGCGCCGATAGCCCGCCGCACCCCAATCTCCCGCGTTCGCTCCGTCACAGAAGCCAGCATAATATTCATAATCCCTATTCCGCCTACAAGCAGACTGATCGCCGCGATCGATCCCAACACAATATTAAAGGTTCGCTTCGTTGCCTCAGCCTGTCGCAGCAGCGTAAGCGGAACGCTGATCCGGTAATCCACTTTCTTGTGGAAGCGCTCCAACATGGCCCGAATTGCGGCAGCCGTCGCTTCAACTTCATCATTGGATCTTACCTGTACGATCAACTGGTGAAGCTCGACCATCTCCCTGTCCTGAGATCCGGTACTCCGCCGAACACTCACATCGCCGAACCGGGTCTGGGCAACGTTCAACGGAATATACGCATCCACTTTCTCATCAGGTGTCTGGATGTCCCGGCTCTGGCCCTCTTCACTCTTTACGATGCCGACCACTTCAAAGTAGTCACTTCCAAGTCGGAGCGATTGCCCTATCGTTGCCTTCGTTGCCAACAGGCGACGCGCGCCATACTCAGTCAATACACACACATTCGAAAACGAAGAATCGTCTCTCGGAATCAGCGTACGACCCGCGACCGTCGGCCTATGAACAAGATCGAACCATTCCGCGGTCGTCCCCACCAGCCTCAGCTCAAGTGATCGATCATTCAGACGACCCTCTTTACGTACGAGCTTCACCGGAACCGTCTTTTCCACGGTCTCAAAGGATTCTCGAATTCGAATTTCATCCTCATACAGAAGACCATAGACACTAAAAAACGTTCGCACCGTAGCCGCAGCTTCGTCCTCAGTCGGCTTTACTGCATTGATTATAATATTCGTGCTGCCCAGTTTACGGATGTCATCCAGAGCCTGCTTGCTTGCACCTTCACCAATCGAGAGCATAGCAATCACGCTCGCAACACCAAAAACCATACCCAACATCGTCAGGAGCGAACGCAGCTTATGCAGCAGCAGGTTCTTCACGCCCGATTCGATATTCTGATATAAATTTAGATCCCACATTACGACACGCTCTCAATGCTGTCCACCAGACCGTCCCGCATGTGAATATGCGTCTTCGCATACTCAGCAATATTCGTCTCATGCGTTACCATAATTAGCGTCTTCCCCTGGCTGTTCAGCTCGGCCAGCATGTCCATGATCTGCTCGCCTGTTTTAGAATCCAGGTTCCCCGTAGGCTCGTCCGCAAGCAGAATCGTCGGATCATTCGCCAGCGACCGCGCGATCGCAACGCGCTGCTGCTGTCCACCGGACAACTCACTTGGACGATGTTTCAGCCGATCGCCCAGACCCACAAGCTCGGCAAGCTCCCCCGCCTTTTCATCCCGTTCTGCCGCATTCCATTTGAGGTAAAAGAGCGGCAATCCGATGTTTTCCCGAACCGTCAACTGCGGAATCAGGTTGAAACTCTGGAAAATAAAGCCCAGAGAATTCAATCGCAACTCGCTCAAGGCATCGTCATCTAGAGAGTTCACATCATGACCGTCGAAGTAATAGTCCCCGCTGGTAGGCTTGTCGAGGCACCCCAAAAGATTCAGAAGCGTACTTTTC
>DTSJ01000424.1:1043-1989 GCA_012965445.1 Candidatus Hydrogenedentota bacterium | reverse complement strand
GGCGGCTCCGGCTCCAGAGGCTGAACCGGCATCTGAAGAAGAGACTTATGCGGAGGTGATTACGTCTCCGATGGTGGGGACGTTTTATTCGGCCCCTGCACCGGGAGAAGACTCGTTTGTTCAGGAAGGCGATCAGGTTGAAGACGGTCAGACGGTCTGCATTGTCGAAGCGATGAAGCTGATGAATGAAGTGGGCGCGAAATCCAACTGCGTAATCGAGAAAGTCCTCGTCGAGAACGGTCAACCCGTCGAATTCGGGCAACCATTGTTCGCCATTCGGCATGTATAACCAACGGCCGTATTCAATAGGGGTGTAAGTCAGACCATGTTTCGACGAATTCTTATCGCCAATCGCGGCGAGATTGCTATTCGCATCATTCGCGCATGTCGTGAACTGGGTATAACCTCGATCGCGGTTTATTCGGATGCGGATGCGGACAGCATGCATGTGGCTCTTGCAGATGAGAGCATTTGTATCGGACCGGCATCACCGCATGAGAGTTATCTTCACATTCCGGGAATTATTGCGGCGGCGGAAATCTGTGATGCGCAGGCGATTCATCCCGGGTATGGATTTCTGTCTGAGAACTCCAAGTTTGCCCAGATCTGCAAGGATTGTCATATCGGTTTCATCGGGCCTTCTCCTGAAGCTATTTCGCAGGCGGGGGACAAATCGGTGTGTCGCGATTTGGTAAAGTCTGTGGGAGTACCTGTTGTTCCTGGGAGTGCCGGACTCGTTTCGTCCGCTGAGGATGCACTGAAGATTGCGAACGAGATCGGTTTTCCTGTTCTTGTGAAGGCATCTGCGGGCGGCGGCGGTAAGGGCATGCGCATAGCGCACAACGACGTTGCACTTCAGAGTGCGTATTCGGTGGCGACATCTGAGGCAGAGGCTAGTTTCGGCGACGGCAGCGTGTATCTTGAAAAATTTGTTGAGAATGCGCGA
>DTSJ01000424.1:0-1033 GCA_012965445.1 Candidatus Hydrogenedentota bacterium | reverse complement strand
CGCAGATGAGCATGGAAAAATCGTTGCTCTGGGCGAACGGGAATGCAGTGTTCAGCGCAGGCACCAGAAGTTGATTGAAGAGACTCCATCGACGGCGCTCAAGGACTCAGTGCGATCCAAGATGCTGAAGGCAGCGGTGAAGGTAGCAAAAGCGACCCGTTACTCCAATGCGGGTACGGTGGAGTTTTTGTATGACGACGACACGTCGAATTTCTATTTCATAGAGTTTAATGCTCGTATTCAGGTGGAGCATCCTGTGACTGAGGAGGTATTCCAGAAGGATCTCGTCGTTGAGCAGATTCGGGTCGCTTCTGGCGAACATTTGAGTTTTGGAAATATAAAGCCGAGAGGTCACGCGATCGAAGCACGCATAAATGCTGAGGATCCTGATCAGGATTTTCAGCCTTCGCCGGGTATGGTGCGTGAGTTGTATCTTCCCGGGGGGCCTGGGATACGTGTGGAAACGCATATTCGTGCGGGATACACGGTGCCGATGTATTATGATTCAATGCTTGCCAAGGTAATCGCGTGGGGCGAAACGCGGGACCAGGCGATTGAGCGACTGGCGGGGGCATGTGACGAATTTAAGATTCAGGGAGTATCTACGACGGCTGGACTATGCGCGAGAATACTGCGGAGCGGTCGATTTCGGCGTGGTGATATCAATACGAACTTTGTTGAGCAGTTTCTACAAAATAAATTGAATACCTGACTCTGGAGGCGTATTCTGGGGTTGCTGTCGAGGCTGTTTAAGCCTCGTGTATGCGGTACGGTAATTACATTCTAGAAGGATAAGCTATCATGGGTTTCATCAGGGGATTGTTTCGCTTCACAGTGGCGGTACTTATTATCGCAGTAGGCATGTTGCTCGTGATGTACGAAAAACAGGAAATAATTTCGTACGCCGACGATCTGTATTCGCAATTTCTGGAAGAAGCGCCGGAGATTCCGATCGAAAATGTGACCTATCGTCAGATTCTTGGCGGTGCGGTTGCTTTAGTGGGGCTGATCCTGGTCTGGCTGGTGATCGTTC
>DTSJ01000423.1 GCA_012965445.1 Candidatus Hydrogenedentota bacterium | reverse complement strand
AGCCGGGAACAACCAGCGCCAAGCCCGTCAACTTGCTGGATATTTACCCTACGCTCGCGTCCTTGACAGGGCATGAACCCCCAGAGGATCAACTCGAAGGGAACGACCTCTCCACTCTGATGAAGGATCCCGAAGCGTCATGGGACAAGACTACGGTAACCTCTTTCGGGTACAAAAATTACGGCATTCGATCCGAACGTTACAGGTATATCGTATATGAAGACGGATCTGAAGAGTTGTATGATCACGAGAAGGATAAGTGGGAATGGAATAACCTCGCGGATAGTCCTGAATATTCGGACATAAAACAAATGATGCGCAAAGGGATTCCCGCTCATCATGAGCCGCACGGCGCTAAGCAAGCAGCATTTGCACGTAAACGTAATACTCAGTGGATGCGTTCCGCAGAGAGCCCGAAATCGAACAGGGAATGGACCGAATTTGGCGATGCGAATGAGCCGCCAACCCCGGAAGAGTGGAAGAAGTATCGGGAAGAGGCGAAGAAGAGTCTCCAACGGAACCGAAGCGAAGCTTCGAAGTAAGAACTTCAGTTCGACCTTCCCAACGTTGAAAAGAATTCAGGCTCATTTAACCGAAACAGAAAAGGATTTGATTATGAAATACGTTTCCCTGCTGGTGCTCTTGTGTGCCACAAGCTTCACTGCCATTGCCGCCGACCATGCATCAAGCAAGAATGCCGAAAAGCCAATGAACGTTGTGTTCATTTTGGCCGATGACCTTGGCTGGAGTGACACTGAACTTTACGGTACGACTGAACTGTATAAGACGCCGAATATTTTGCGCCTGGCGGAGCGCGGTCGTACATTCACAAGAGCGTATTCCAATTCCCCGCTTTGTTCACCGACCCGGGCCAGTATTCTTACGGGTCAGACCCCTGCACGTCACGGCAGCACTACGCCAGCCCATCACACGAAAAGAGTTCGGATGAAGGCTGAAGTGGCCAAACGATCAGCTCCTTCTAATAAAGCGGTGGTCGTCAGCTCAGTCACGCGCCTGGACACAGCGTTTCCCACACTCGGCAAATTAGTGAACGAGGCCGGGTATCACACGGGCCATTTTGGCAAGTGGCATTTAGGGCCAGAACCCTACAGTCCCTATGAACACGGTTTTGATGTGGATGTACCCCATTGGTCGGGACCAGGACCCGCAGGAGGTTATATCGCTCCCTGGCAATACAAAAATTTCAAAGCGAATTATGACGGGGAACATATTGAGGATCGCATGGCTGAAGAAAGCATCAAGTGGATGAACAGCCTTCCAGAGGATAAGCCCTTTTTTATGAACTACTGGCAGTTCTCTGTGCATGGACGCTGGGGGGGTAAAGCGGAAATCATCGCTTCGTATAAGGACAAAATTGACCCCGCGAGCGGTCAACTCTCTCCGACCTACGCAGCCATGGTGCATACACTCGATGACGCGGTGGGTTCGCTGATGGATGCCATTGATGAAAAAGGAATCGCGGATAATACCATCATCGTTTTTATTTCCGACAACGGTGGCAATATCCACAGCCCAATCGAAGCGGATGGCGGTGCTGTACCCACATCCAATGCCCCCCTGCGCGGCGGAAAGGCCTCAATATTTGACGGGGGCATCCGCGTGCCGTGTATTGTGGTGTGGCCGGGCGTCACCACGCCAGGCAGCCGCAGTGACGAACTCATACAGACTTCAGATTTCTACCCGACGCTGCTCAATGGTCTGGGGATTGATTTGCCCGAGAATCATGCCCTTGATAGCATGGATATCAAGCCTGCACTCGAGGGAGAGAAACTCAAGCGCGAAGGCATCTTCACCTACTTTCCGAGTCAAACGAAAGTGGACGATTGGTTGCCGCCTGCGGTCGCGGTACACTCGGGAAAGTGGAAATTGATTCGCGTATTCTTCGGCGGTGAAGCAGGCAAGCATGATTATAAACTTTACAACCTTTCCAAGGATATCGGCGAAAAGAACAATTTAGCGACAGCCCGACCTGAGCTAGTGAAAAAGCTGGACCAAATGATTGAAGATCATTTAGTAGATACAAACGCCGTGACGCCCATAGCGAATCTAGACTTCGACCCAGATCAGTTTCGACCGGACTTAATTGGGACAAGAGTTAGTAAGAAAAAGAGATAGACACACAAACCCGAGATTTCAAAAGGATTCACAGAATGTTCAGAAAAATTGTAGTTGTTCTTATGGTTGCATTCGTAATTGCCGCCAATACGCATGCTGCTGATAAACCTCCGAATATCGTTATGATTATCTCAGATGATCAAAGCTGGACGGATTACAGTTTTATGGGACACGAAGCAATCAAGACGCCCAACCTTGACGAACTCTCAAAGCAAAGCGTTACGTTCCGGCGAGGGTATGTGCCGACAGCGTTGTGTCGACCTGCACTCACGACGCTAATCACGGGGCTTTACGCACACCGGAGCATGATTACAGGCAATGACCCTGCCGACACCGAGCAGAATGCACGCCATGCCGCCGATACAGGAGAGCACCCGAGGGAATTGCTTATTTCCAACATCGACAAAAATCCGACACTTCCTCGACTGCTGGCTCAAAAGGGCTACCTCAGCCATCAATCCGGAAAATGGTGGGAAGGGAGCTATCAGCGCGCAGGGTTCACCCACGGAATGACGCGTGGTTATCCCGAAGAAGGCGGGCGACACGGCGATGATGGATTGAAAATCGGTCGAGAAGGAATGGCTCCCGTATTCGACTTTATCGATACGGCTGTTGATTCCGAGAAACCTTTTTTCATCTGGTATGCTTCGTTTCTGCCCCACAGACCTCACAATCCGCCGGAACGGCTGCTCAGCAAATACAGGCAGGAAGGGCGTCCTGAAACGATCGCAAAATACTACGCGATGTGTGAATGGTTTGATGAGACCTGCGGCCAACTGCTCGGACGGCTCGATGAGAAAGGAATCGCTGACGACACATTGGTGATTTATGTTACCGATAATGGTTGGGTTCAATCACCAGTGAATAAGGGATACACCGAGCGGTCGAAGCGAAGTCCCTACGAGTTAGGTACACGAACGCCCATCATGTTTCGTTGGCCGGGCAAGATAGACCCCGCTGAGCGTACAGAGTTGTGCAGCAGCATCGATATTGTACCGACGATTCTTGCGGCAGCGAGCATTGATATCCCCGAGAACTTGCCAGGGTTAAATCTACTTCCCAATTTGCTTGAAGCCAAACCGATATCCCGCGATACGATATTTGGTGAATCGTTTGCGCATGACATTGCGGACATCGAGAATCCAGAAGCCTCGTTGTTGTACCGATGGGTGATACAGGGTGATTACAAACTCCTCCTCACCTACGATGGTAGACCCGGAAAAATGGTATTCCCCCCTTCTACCAATTACCCGCAGCTATTCGACATAACAGCCGACCCGCACGAAAAAGTGAATCTGGCCCCAGAGGAACCTGAACGGGTTGAGATGCTCCGCGCCATGATCGACGAGTGGTATCCGTTGAATGAAACTAAAGAGGGAGTTCAATGATCACCATATGCAAATTTCTCAGTCAAGCCGAAACGATTGCAATTGGTGCCTTACTGCTAGCCTTCTCCG
The DNA here is from genome assembly GCA_012965445.1 of Candidatus Hydrogenedentota bacterium. The sequence continues at coordinate 3,803 of DTSJ01000423.1, read as the reverse complement.
GCCCTGTTTTTGCTGCTGAATCTGCCGACCGAAAGCCGAACGTCATTATTATTTTGACCGACGATCAGGGATGGGGGGATATCTCATCCCACGGGAACGAGAATATCGAAACTCCAGTGATGGATCGCATCGCGGCCGAGGGGGCGCGTTTTGATCGATTTTATGTGAGCCCGGTCTGCTCCCCGACCCGCGCCAGTCTCCTCACGGGGCGCTACCACAATCGCATGGGTGTCTCCGGCACCTCGGCTGGCCTAGAAACAATGGCCCTCGATGAAGTCACGATTGCAGAAGTCTTCAAGGACGGTGGTTACGCCACCGGCTGCTTCGGGAAATGGCACAACGGAGCCCACTACCCCTACCACCCCAATGGACGCGGGTTCGACGAGTTCTTTGGCTTCTGCCTCGGCCATTGGAACAATTACTTCGACACCACGGTCGAGCACAACGGAAAAGCGGTGAAGACCAAGGGCTATATCAACGATGTCTTCACGGACGCCGCCCTGGACTGGATAGACGATGTGCATGAAAAGCCTTTCCTCTGCTACATCCCCTACAATACGCCCCACACCCCGTTCCAGGTGCCGGATAAATATTTCGATAAATATAAAGCGCGGGGCTTGGATGACGCGCTTGCCTCGGCGTATGGGATGTGCGAAAACCTGGACGACAATATTGGGCGCATTCTGGATCGGCTGGACAAACACAATATTGCAGACGACACCATCGTAATCTTCCTCGGCGACAACGGGCCAAACGGGGACCGCTACAATGGCGGAATGCGGGGGCGCAAAGGAAGCGTCCACGAAGGGGGAGTGCGGAATGCCTTCTTAATGCGCTACCCCGCCAAGATTAAGCCAGGCACCCATATCGAGACCATTACCGCCCACATTGATGTGCTCCCGACCCTGGCGGAATTGGCCGGTCTGGACACTTCGAAGACCCTTCCCCTCGACGGGATAAGTTTTGTCCCTCTCCTGGAAGGGAAGACCATGGGCTGGCCCGACCGCCTTATCTTTAGCGAGTGGCGCGGCAAGGGTTCGGCGCGCTCGCAACAATATCGGATGGCCGTTGAGGGCGGCAAGCCTCAACTCTATGACATGATCGCTGATCCCGGCGAAAAAAATGACATTGCCAAAAAGAAACCACAGATCACAAATCAGCTCAAGAAGGCCTACGACGAATGGGACGCGTCGTTTAGCCATGTCAGCACCGTGCCGCCCCCCATCCCCATCGGCCACGACGAAATGAAGACCGTGATTCTGACCTGCTCCGAAGGCATCTGGGAAGGAGAACTCGATTGGGGCGGTAAGCACCCCAACAACAACTGGGCGACCAATTGGATGAGCACCGACTGTGTGGTCTCCTGGGAAGTGGACATAGTAACGGCGGGTAAATACTCCGTGGCCCTGGAATACATCTGTCCCGAAACCGACCTCGGCTCAACCGTTTACGTCGAGGTGGCAGGAAAGCGTGTGGAAGGTCGCATCGACCGTGCCCACGAACCCAACTACTTGCCGAGCCCCGACCGCGTCCCGCGAAAAGAGGTATACGAACGCACCTGGGGGCATAAAGAGCTCGGCAGCTTCGAGCTGCCCAAAGGCCGCAGTCGCATGACCGTAAAAGCCACAACAAAATCAGGAAAGGCCGTCATGGACCTCAAATCGGTCCAAATCACACGCGTCGATTAGCCGCAAGAGCACATCAGATTTTCGTTGAAAGAACGCAACGAAGGGATCTATTGAATAAATATAATGCTTCATAGTCGCCGTCCATATTTCTTCTTTGCGCTGATCCCGTTGCTACTCGCGGCCTGTAGTCCCGATCCCGTCTTATCCCCCGCGAGTAAAGACACGGCTTCCTCTGCGGCAAACCCGTCGAAACAAAGCACCTTCGTGGGGCGCAAATCGTGTGTAGAGTGTCACGAGCCTGAGCACAACAAGTGGCTCGATTCACATCACGATCGCGCCATGCAGGTCCCCACGCAAGACACAGTCCTGGGCGATTTTTCAGGGTCAACATTTACCAAGGACGGCGTCACGTCCCGCTTCTTTCGCCAAGAAGACAAATTCCTGGTCGAAACAGATAACGCGGCGGGCGAGCTGGAGGTCTTTGAGGTAGCGTATACATTCGGTGTCGATCCTCTGCAGCAATACCTGATCAAGTTCCCCGATGGGCGCATTCAAGTATTGGGTGTTTGTTGGGATGCACGTCCGGCATCGGAAAACGGACAGCGTTGGTTTCATCTCTATGAGGATGATCCTGTTCCGCACGATGACATTCTCCACTGGACGGGGAATTACCAGAATTGGAATTTCATGTGCGCCGAATGCCATTCCACTGACCTGAAAAAAGAATACGATTTCGCCTCGGACACTTTCGCGACAACCTGGTCAGAGATCGATGTCTCGTGCGAAGCTTGTCACGGATCGGGTGCCCAACACGTTGAATGGGCGGAAGCATACAAACTAGGCACCGCCCCTCCAAGCGATACCTTTGGCTTTCTCATGTCGCTCAAGAAAGATGTCGAGGCACGGTGGGACATGAATCTCGAAGCGGGGACCGCGGTACGCTCGCCCGAACGCACCACGCATGCCGAAGTGGAAACCTGTGCCCGCTGCCATTCTCGTCGCGGGCTGCTAAGCGAAGACTATGTGCCGGGACAACCCCTGCTAAACACCCACCAGGTTCAACTCCTCGAAGACCCGATCTACTACGACGATGGCCAGATCAGAGACGAAGACTATGTCTATGGCTCGTTCCTCCAAAGCAAGATGTATCACGCCGGAGTCACGTGCAGCGACTGCCACGACCCGCACACAGTCCGTACCCGTCTTCCCGGCAATGCGCTCTGTTCCGTCTGTCATCTCCCCTCGAAATTCGACTCCCCCACTCATTATTTTCATGAGAGAACGTCCACCGGTGCCAGCTGCGTTGAATGCCACATGCCCGAACGCACCTATATGGTCGTAGATCCCCGCCGCGACCATAGCATCCGTGTGCCTCGACCCGATGTATCCGTCAAGATCGGCACACCCAATGCCTGCACCCAATGTCATCAGGACCAGACCGACACTTGGGCTGCGGAGCAGGTAGCGGAGTGGTTTCCGGACTCAACACGCCCTCCTCATTTTGGAGAAGCATTCGCCTTGGCGCGTAGTGGAAACCCCAACGGTGAATCCGCGCTGCTTGCGTTGTTGTCCAAAACCGACACCCCGGACATCGTCCGTGCCTCTGCGCTATCCGAGTTGGCAAATGCCCCTTCCCGAGAATCCGTAGCCGCTGCAATCGACGCCTTGGCAGACGAAAATCCGCTTGTGAAAATTGCCGCGTTGAGGCTGACACAATTCATGCCGCCGGGTGATCGCTTCAGTCTTGTCAGCCCACTCCTGGATGATCCAATCGGTGTAGTACGCCATGAGGCAAGTCGTATGTTGGCCGACGTGCCTCCGAACCTTTTGAACGCAGTACAATCAGCAGCACTTGATACTGCAATTGAAGCATACATTCAAAACGAACTGACCAATGCCGACAGACCAGAGGCGCATCTGAATATCGCCAACGTTGAGGCGCTGCGTGGTGACCTTGCCGCCGCGGAACGGGCCGGTCTAAAAGCCCTGGCAATCGAACCGCAACTGCCACAGGTTCGTCTCAATCTCGTCAGTATATACCAGCAAATGAACCGGGATGGCGACGGCGAAAAAGTGCTTCGCGAAGGGTTGAAGCTGATGCCGGAAGCAGGTATCCTGCGTCACACCCTTGGCCTACTCCTGTATCGACAGGGTCGTAGCCAAGAAGCCCTTGAC
>DTSJ01000422.1 GCA_012965445.1 Candidatus Hydrogenedentota bacterium | reverse complement strand
GTTGGAGTATGTCTTTGAGTCTGCTCATGCGTGTTTAACCCATTATGTCGCCGAGTGTAAAGACGGGCAGGTAGAGGGCGAAAATGACGAATCCGAGAAAAAACGACAGCAAGACGATCGTTGCCGGAGCGAGAAGGTTTAGGAACATTCGGTCGTGGTGGGTCAGGCTTTGTTCGTAGGATTGACTAACTTCGAGGAGCGTCTGCGGGAGTTTGCTGAAATTTTCGCCGTTGGCCAGGAACCAGCAAAACGCGTGAGGAAAATAGGCTGTGTCGGAGAAAGCATCCGCGATTTTTTCGCCTTGTGCGATATGGACGGCTGCGCGATCCACGTGACTTTTGAGCGCGGCATTGCCCGACGCGGACGCGGCGAGATCGAGGCTTTCGATGATGGGCACCTGACTGTTGAGCATGAGGCCGAGTGAGCGGGAAAATCGGGCTAATGAGGTCAGGCGGAATATACGCCCTAGAAAGGGAACCCTGAGCAGGATTCTATCCAGTATGAGCTGTCCATTTGGGGACCGCTGGAGATACTGATGTGCGACGATGACGAAAATGAGTATCGCAAGGATTAGAAATCCGAACTCGATCTTGTGCGGGACTAACAGATCGCTCAGGTATACGAGGAATCGTGTAGGCGCGGGGAGTCCAGCGCCGAATTCGTCAAAGATCTCTGCGAAGGTCGGGACAACTTCGATCAATATGTGGTAGACGATCAACAGAGACAATCCCAATACCATCGTGGGGTAGGCCATAATGATTTTGAGCTGATTTTTGATGTCCAACATGCGGGTCGAATGTTGTTCCATCATGTCCAGTACACCGGGTAAATTGCCGGTACGCTCGCCGGCACGAATCATGCTGACGTACATGGGCGGAAAGGTCTGGGGATGACGCTGGATGGCCTCTTCCAAGGAGCGGCCGCTGTTGAGGTCGCGTTCGATGTCGTAGAGCAGGTTCCGAAGCCTTCCTTTTCCGAGGTCGCGAGCCATGGCTTTGAGGGAGGCGGCAAGGGGAAGCCCAGCACGCGTGATCGTTTGCAGTTGGTCGTTGAAGAGGGCCAGTTCGTTCCAGTCCAGCGCACGGCTTGAGGTCGGGGCAGCTTCCGGGAGCACCATCTCGACTTCGTTCACCTGGATCCCGCGTTCGCTGAGAATGGTGGTAACACTTTCAGCGGATACTTCTTCCATAGTGCCTTCGAGAGGCTCGCCGTACTGGTCTACAGCGCGGTATCGGAACAGTCGTTTTTGCATGGTCCTCCTTTCATCTTTTTAAGCTGCGACACTTCCATGCCGCCATACTTCGACTTCCAGTTGTAGTACGTCGCATCGCTAATGCCATGCTTGCGACACAACTCATAGACCTTCAACCCCGCATCCGCTTCTTTCAAGATGGATACGATCTGCGATTCCGTAAAACGCGACTTCTTCATAAAGACCTCCTGGCTCGTAGTTTGCCAGAAAACCTCTACTTATGAAATGTCTCTGATTAAGGGAAGCTTACACTGGAACTTTAGGGGGTGTTGGGCGTATAGAGGGGGATGGAGGAACGTGATTTATGCGTGTTGCGCTGGAGAGATTGGGAGGGGACGGGCGGGTGCGGGTGTGTGGGTGTGTCGGGCTTTTTGTGTTGGGGCTGTTGTTTGTGGGTTGGCCTTCTTTAGTGGGGAGGGTTTCGGGGTATGATGTTTTGTCTGAACGGACGCTTGTGCTGATTGATGAGGGGATGGCGGACAATGAGCGGACGTTTTTGATTTTTTCGGCTGTGAAGGCATCGCTGGCGCTGGTTGAGGGGAGTACGGTGGGGGTTGGTGTCGAGGTGCAGGTTGGGGACTTGATTCAGCCGGTGTATGATTATGTTGATTATTTTTGGAAGGTTTTTCTGACGGCTTTTGTGATTATGGGTTTCTATAAGATTTTGCTTGAGACGGGGATGCTGACGCTTGGGTTTTCACTGATAGGGATGGGGTTTATGATTTAGTCGGGAATACTCA
>DTSJ01000421.1 GCA_012965445.1 Candidatus Hydrogenedentota bacterium | reverse complement strand
CCTGCCCGCGACGATTCATGTTTCGGAACTGCATACCGAGGCCGAAGACTTGTTCGTCGATTCCGAGGGGGAGGCGTACGGAGGTGCGCTGACCGATGACCTGGGCGCGGGTTTCGGATTCGGCGAACGGGAAAGTTCCGTCACCCATTTCTTCGAGCCCTTCGAGGCGAGGGGGTGCTCCGGCGAGATCGCGGAAGGTCATGGGGTCAACATCGCCTATTTGAGCGGACCAGACGCCCGGGGCGATCTCTTTCCAGAAAAGGACTTCCATGCCTTCGAGGGTGGTGTCTTCAAGGGCGTCGACTCTCGAAGCAAGGATGAGGAACAGGAAACAGATAAAAAGGCCTATTTTATTGGTCATATTGTACGGCTCTCTATTTGTTTGTTTTAACATATATTACTAGTTCACGAGGAACTGCTGGATTCGACCGGCGTTGCCTTTGCTCTTTGGATTTTTTTCCTTGGAGGTTTTGAGTACGAGGCAGTGTTCGCCGGGATTGAGATCGGCTGCGAGCATGTATGCCCAGGGGATGTGGAGTCCGGCGCTCCATTGTGTGAACTGGTCGAGGGGAGGGTAGTCTCTACCGTCGATTGTGTATTCGAGTATGCCGACATCGGGGCCTGCGGTGACGAGCAGTCCTACGGCGGTGCCTTCGAATACGAAGACGAGTTCGGCTCCTGCGCGGGCTGCTTCGAGGGTGGGGACGTTGGTGAATTGTCTGCGTTTTCCTGCGCGATCAGCGGGACTCCATGATTCGAGGTAGTTCCAGCCGTTGACGACTTCGGCGGTTCGGATGCCCATGTATCTGCCTCGACCGTAGTTGAGGGGATCGATTGGGGATTCGGGCATTGTGTGGGCGGGAGATGCGGGCGCGATAGAGTTGATGACCGAATGGTGAGGGGTGGAGGTCTTTGAAGTCTTCTTTCCAGGTGAACTCGCCTTGATTGATGCGGTCGGTGACTTCTTTGGCGAGGTTTATTGCTGGGACCGCGTAGTGGCTGGTGACGCGATCATGAGCGATGATTTCCGGGGGGACATCTCCTTTGTTATAGAATTCCATCTTGGACAGTTCGACGAAGTATTGGGCGATGATATCGATGTCGGGGTTCAACGTGCGTGCGTGACGGATGATGCCTTCCATGCCGCGAATGCGGTCCTGAGTTGATCGGTAGTTGTGATTGTCGTTCACGGCGAACTCGACGAAGAGGAGGTCTACTTTTCCGCTTTTAAAAACGTCTTGTTCGAGTCTGAAGGCGCCGAGTGTGCTGTCTGTTGAGGCGATTCCTGCGTCTACGAAGTCGAATTTTGTATTTGGGAATCGGCTTTGAAGTTCTTCATAGATGAGGGCACGCCATCCGTTCATTTCTGTGATTGAACCGCCGAGAAACGCAACGCGGCCTTTTTTAGTTTGGGTGAATACAGCGCCGGAGTTCGTGATTCCACCGCGGGTATCGAAGTAGTTTGTGGACGTCGAATCTGAATTCGCGAGAATAAAATCTACAATAGGTTTCGGATCCTTGAGGCTGTGGGGGTGATGTCCGATGCCAGGTTTCGAGATGACGGTAACTCTGCCGCCGAGTTCTGTATAACGTTTTTCAAGGATCGCGGTGTTCTCGGATACGGGTACAACATCGTCAGCGTCACCGACGACGTGGAGCAGCGGAACATTGGCCTTGGCCAGGGCATCCAGATTGTCGATGGGGTTTCCACTGAAGGTAAGCGCCTCGATTTCGGAGAGTCCGTAGGCTTCGAGACACTTCGCCCAATCCGTCGGCGATCCCTTTCCCGCTGCCTTGCCTCCTGGCCAGCTTTTTATATCGAGGACGGGGGCATCTCCGTAGATGCAGGCGACTTTGCCAGGATTTGCGATGGCCCAGTTGTAGATGATGAGTCCGCCCCGGCTCATGCCTTCGAGTGCAGGTTTGTCGCCGAATCCGTGCCGTTTGGTGAGGTAGGTGTAGAATTCGTCCCAGCGCGCGACGGCTTCGGAGTTGCCGAAGAGTGCGCCGACTTCAGTGTAGACGACGTGGAATCCATGATCGAGGAGGGCGACGTCGGTCTGGGGTTCGTGTCCCCAGAATCGCGCTCGCCATATCCAGGGATTACCGGAGGCGGCTTCTTTTGGACAGACGACTTTGCTTGGGCGATCATCCAAGTCGAATTCGTGAAGTGTGTAGCCGTGCCAGTCGGTCGCGGAGCCAGGGAAGGTGCAGTCGTCGGCAAAAGCAGGGAAAAAACTTAGCGATAATATGAGGCCGATGAGCGAGCGCGTTGAGTTCATCCTTGTCCCTTTACTGATGTGTGAACAGCCGAGGCTAGGGTATCAAAAGGTGCTGATTCGAGCAAGGAGATGAGCAGTATGCAAAATATAACTTTTGTAATACTGGATGTGGTTTGGGTATCATGGCACGAAAGGATTCACCGCTCACATGCATGTTTCGGAAGGGATATTGTCGGCTCCAGTGCTTCTCACCGGGGGCGTTGTTTCGCTGGGCGGGCTCGCGGTAGGACTGAAGTCTATACAAGAGGACGACATGGTGAAGGTGTCAGTGTTGTCTTCGGCGTTGTTTGTTGCGACTTTGATTAAGATACCCCTGGGGGCGACTTCGGTCCATTTAATTCTAAACGGGCTTGCGGGGCTGCTGCTGGGCTGGCAGGTTTTTCCGGCATTCGCAATTGCGCTGATTTTACAGGCAATTTTGTATGGATTCGGCGGGTTCAGTACGCTGGGTGTGAACGTGATGATCATGGCGACGCCGGGAGTGTGTATTTTTTACTTGTTCAATTCTCGCGCGAGGTGGGCGGGACTGAGCCGGACGATCGCCGTCGGGTTTTGCGCGGGGAGTCTGTCAATTTTGTTGAGCGCGGGGATTCTGGCGCTGGTATTGATTACGACGGGCGAGGAGTTTTCGGTGCTGGCGGGGGCAGTTTTCGTGACACATACTCCGGTGATGGTTACTGAGGGAATTGTGACAGGAGCGGCGGTGTCTTTTTTGCGAAAGGTGCGGCCTGAGACATTGACTTTGGCGGTACATTCGAAAGGGAATCAATGAAACTTATCACTTTCTGTTTGTTTTTGGCTCCGCTCGTATTCGTATTTTCGAATGAAGCGAGCGCACATGGTCTGGAAATGTATGTGACGCAAAAAGACGCGGGCAGTGCGTCCGGCAGAGTTACGTACGACGACGATGCGCCATTGGCCGGGACGGAAGTGCGGGTGCTTTCCGAGTCGGGTGATACGCTTACGAGTGTTAAGACCGCGTCGAACGGTACATTTACGCTTCCGATTTTTGATGAAACGATTACGATTGAAGTATCGACTCCGGACGGACATCGGATTACGCAGAAAATTGAGTATGAAGATCTGGGCGGGGACGGGGATTCGCAGGAGTCCGGGATATCGATAACGAATGAGGACATGGCGTTTCTGACTCAGAAGATCGTGGGACTTGAAGAGCAGATTTATGCTTACGAAAATCGGGTTCGGCTACATGAAATAATTGGGGGAATCGGATATATCGTGGGTGTGATGGGGCTGATCGCATTGTTGAAACGCCCGAAATCGTCATGATTCTTGAGCATACGCCGCATAGCCGCACGTTGATAGACCGTCTGGATCCGCGCGTGCGCGTGGTATCGGCGGTGATACTAGCGTTGGCACCTATTGCTTGTTTTACGGCGTTGCCGCTTGCTGGATTTCTGGGGCTATTGCTTCTGTTGACGCTCTGGGAGCGGATTCCGATTGGTGTGCTGTTCGGGCGTTTTCGGAGTCTGAATGCATTCATGATTATGATGGCTCTTATACTGCCGTGGAGTACCCCCGGGACTCCGTTGGTTACTGTTTGGGGTCTGACTTATACGATGGATGGACTTCTTCAAGTCGGCATCATCACGTTGAAGGCGAACTCAGTACTGCTGGTGATTACGAATTTACTTTCGACGATGGAACTGGTGTCGCTGGCGCATGCGCTGGAGAAGTTGTCGGTACCGAAGAAGCTGATACACCTGTTCTCGTTCACGCTGCGGTATATCGTTGTGCTGGAATCGGAGTATGTCCAGCTGCGACGGGCGATGACGATGCGTTCGTTTAGGCCGGGATTTAACCGTCATACGCTGCGGACTTTTGGGCATCTCGTTGGGATGCTGCTGGTTCGGGCGATGGATCGTGCGCAGCGGATTACACAGGCGATGAAGTGCCGTGGATTTTCGGGAAAGTTCTATTCTATTCGTCATTATGCGATGAAGAGGCATGATTTCGCCTTTGTTTCTGTATGTATTTTGGTGTCTCTGACGCTGTTTGGGATTGACAGATTATGAGTGTTTCGCCGGTTGAGATACGCGATTTAACGTTCTCGTACAACTCCGCTGACCCCGTGTTGAGTGACTTCTCACTATCGCTTGACGTTGATGAGCGGCTGGTTGTGACGGGTGCGAACGGGTGCGGGAAAACGACGCTGCTGCATCTGATTATGGGGCTGGAATCGCTTCAGTCCGGCACAATTGAGATCCTCGGAACACCGCGCGAGACGGAGGCGGATTTCATGGACGCGCGGAAGCACGTCGGCCTTCTCTTTCAGGATGTGGACAATCAATTGTTTTCTCCTACGGTTTTTGAGGACGTCGCGTTTGGGCCGCTGAACCTGGGACACTCGCCTGCCGAATCGCACGACATGGCGCATGAAACGCTGGAGCAGCTTGGGCTGGGCGACCTTACGCGCCGAATTACGTATCAGTTGTCGCATGGTCAAAAGAGGCTTGTGGCGTTGGCGACCATCCTCGCGATGAAGCCGGAGGTGTTGCTGCTGGATGAGCCGACCACGGGTCTGGATGAAACGCATGAGGCGAGGCTGACGGAGATTCTGGCGGGGCTCCCGCAGTCGATGCTTATTGTGTCGCATAATCAGCCTTTTATCGAGCGTATCGGGACGCGATCGCTGGGGCTGTAAGGACCTAGCGGTCGGCATGGATTGGTCCACCAGTGGTTCTTGGTTGGCGACGGCGTTGTAGGAAAACTCGACGGACAGGTACACCCTCGATTTGATGGCGAGGTTAGACATCGTCGTCTGAATTGGGTATGCTGACTTTCTTTATTAGGAGAATCAGGATTATGTCGATTTTTAGGGAATGTAGACTATTGACTGCGCACACTGGCTTGTTGGTGATTTTGACCTCTTTTGCATCCAGCGTTTCATTCGGTGATGGTGAGCAATTGGGGAAGATGGACTTTCCAAACTCGGGGTCGGCTGAGGCGCAGGCTGATTTTATGCTGGGGTTGGGGTATCTGCACAACTTTGAGTACAAACCGTCTGCGGAAGCGTTCAGGCGGGCGCAGGAACTGGACCCGGAGTTTGCGATGGCTTATTGGGGCGAGGCAATGGCCTATTATCATCCCCTCTGGAATCAGCTGGCGCGGGAATCGGCGCGGAAGGTTTTGAACAAGCTTGGACGGACGCCTGAAGCGCGAGCGGCGAAGGCGCCGACCCAACGTGAGAAGGATTATCTGAACGCGATCGAAGTTCTATATGGCAATACGGAGGACACGAAGCGGCTGGTGAAGAATGACCGGGAAGTGTTGTATCGCGACACGATGCGGCAATTGCATGAGAGGTATCCGGAAGATCAGGAGGCGCACACGTTTTACGGTCTGTCGATTCTGGGTGTAGGGAGTCATGATCGTGAGGCGACGACGTATATGCGTGCGGCGGCTGTGCTGACGGAGGTCTGGGACGTCAACCGTGAGCATCCGGGCGCGGCCCATTATCTGATTCATTCCTATGATGATCCGGTTCATGCGCCTTTGGGGCTGCCTATGGCGCGGGCGTACTCGAAGATTGCCCCTGCGGCGGCGCATGCTCAGCATATGACGTCGCATATTTTTGTCGCGCTGGGCATGTGGGATGATCTGATTGATGCAAATGCGCGGGCGGTTGAGATGACGAATGACTGGACGCTTGAGGGCGGAGGGGATTCGGTGAAAGCGGGACACTATTCGCAATGGCTGCATTATGGATTGCTGCAGACGGGGCGGATTGAAGATGCTACGGTGCTGCTTGGGATGACGAAGTCGGCACTGGGATCGGGGGCGACGACGAGCGAGCGTACTTACTACGGCGATATGGCTGCGCGGCAGGTTCTGGATACTGAGGCGTGGGACTCGGCGGCGGAGTGGATTCCGGCGGAAGGGATCGAATTGCCTTCTGCCAATTACCATTTTGCGATGGCGTTTGCGGCAATCAAGCGGGGTGAATTGGCTGAAGCGCGACGGCATTTTGAGTCTATTCTGCATAATCCTGACGGACGACAGTCTGAGGATGCGGTTCGAGTTATGCGTAAGGAGTTCGATGCTTTGATGACCTTTACGTCGGGCAATAGGGAGACGGGACTGGAACAGGCGCGCGAAGCGGCCAATATGGACGCGGGCATGACGTTTGCTTTCGGTCCGCCTGCGGTCGGGAAACCAAGCGCGGAGCTGCTTGGGGAACTGCTTCTGGAGTCTGGGGACGCTGAAAACGCTACGAAGGCGTTCAGGGACCAGCTTGATGTGACTCCGGGTCGGGCTTTGGCTTTGGCGGGTCTTGCTCGGTCGGTTGAGGCTTCAGGGAAGTAGGAGAGAAGGGGCCTTGTAGTAGAAATGGAAGGTTTGAAAGTGTTCTTGCTGAGTAAGAAGCGACTGGTCAAGCTTCATGTGACTTTTCAAAAGAAGTAGGGGCAGTTATGCGACACATTCTCGGATTAGTGATATTTGTTCTTTTGCTGATTGCGACTTTTCAGTCTGCGACGGGGGAGGAGATCGTTTCTAGGCTTGAAGTTGATTCGGTTTGGTCGGGGCATCGGGTGGGGTTTAGTTTGTTGACACATGCTCCTTATCAGTTTGTGGCTTATTACAATGCGTCGCGGGAGATGGTGGTGGCTTCGCGGAGGTTGGACAGCGAGGAGTGGAGGTACGAGACGCTGCCGGAGCGGGTGGTTTGGGACAGCCATAATTATATTACGATGGCGGTGGATGATTTGGAGCGGCTGCATGTTTCGGGGAACCTGCATGTGAATCCGCTGGTGTATTTTCGGACGCGGGAGCCGCTGGAAATTCAAAGCTTCGAACGCGTGGACGCGCTCGTCGGGAGAAAAGAAGATCGCATGACGTATCCGCGTTTTTTTCGAGGGCCTTCTAATGAATTGATCTATACCTATCGTGACGGATCGAGTGGCTCCGGAAATCAGATCTACAATGTATACGACGCGAATAACGATACTTGGGAGCGATTGATGGATAAGCCTCTGACGGATGGGCAGGGAAAGATGAATGCGTATATAAACGTGCCAAGGATTGGGCCGGACGGGATGTATCATTGTGTGTGGGTGAGATCGTAATTTCAAACTTCTCGGGATCATTATTCAAATGTAT
>DTSJ01000420.1 GCA_012965445.1 Candidatus Hydrogenedentota bacterium | reverse complement strand
AAAAGAATTTGCTACGTACATCCAGATCATCGATCCGCCCGAAGCAATTCGTACCGGGCTGACTGCTGAAGTAGAAGTGCTCGTCAATACCCTTGCCAACCAGCTGATGATCCCCGTACAAACATTGCATGAAGACCAAGGACAGGCTTTCTGTCTTGTTCGCAGTCCTTATGATCACAACAACCCAATGCACGCTGATACACTGGGGGGCAAGCATGGTGATCCGGACGATGAATTCTCCGTTGAAATTCGACATATTAACTATCTGGCCAGCAATAATAAGTTTCTGGCTATTAAAGATGGCTTAACGGCTGGTGAAATGGTGGTCATGAATCCCCGCTCCGAAGAATCTATTCTGATACGTTTGGTAACGAATTACCGAGCGCGCAAGGCTCTTGACACTTTTAGTACCGACGGTAACTCAACCCTGTCCGAACAAGAGGGCAAGGACATGAACAAGAAACTGGGCTATGAAGCTATCAGTAGTTTTAGCAGTGTTGATACAAACAAAGATGGCGAAATCGATATTAGCGAACTGGGTAACTTGATTGATCGGACACAGAATCTGCTGGAAGTTACTGAACAAAAAGAAATCAATGTTGAAGAAGTCCTCAATTCAACGGAGCAGGAAGATCCGCTTGCTGAGTTCAAAGAACGGGCTGAAAGCAGGGTGGCTAATTTTTGGTCAGCTATGGATAAAAACGGGGATGCCAAACTGGACAAAGATGAAATCGCAGCGACTCGAGATCCCGCTGGCATTCAACTTGACGATACAAACAAAGATGGCGAAGTCAGCAAGGAAGAATTTATTACTGGTATGGCGAAACGGATGAAAAACAATGCTGAATCCGGCGGCGGCTCTCGACCAGGTGGTGAGGGAGGCAGATGATGGCAACAGCAGCACTCACCTGCACGGATCTCACCAAAGACTATATCACGAAATCAGAGACCGTTCACGCCCTGAAAAATGTCTCCTTTGAAGTTCCCGAAGGTGACTATGTCGCCATCATGGGTCCCTCCGGTTCCGGCAAAAGTACTTTACTGAATCTGATCGGATGTCTCGATCGACCTACCGCTGGTCTGTTGTTACTGGGCGAGGATAATATTGCCAATATGACAGACAACCAGCTGTCCGACGTACGCGCCTCGCGGATTGGATTTGTATTCCAATCCTATAACCTCATTGCTCAACTATCTGTCGTTGAGAATATTCAGGTTCCCCTGTTCTATCAGGGAAATCTGAATCGACAGGCAAATCGCCGCTGCCAGGAACTGGCTGATTTAGTCGGTCTTGGTGATCGGGCCAGTCACCGACCAACTCAGCTTTCCGGTGGACAACAACAGCGTGTTGCGATCGCTCGCAGCCTGGTGAATGACCCCTATTACATTCTCGCCGATGAGTCTACCGGTAATCTCGACACCAAGACCACGGAAGAAATTTTGACCATCTTCGAACGGCTCAACGATCAGGGCAAAACAATCATTATGGTAACGCACGAAGACGACGTCTCGATACGAACCAAACGGATCATTCAATTAAGGGATGGGATGATCGTTTCGGATAAACCCAATCACGATCGCTTACGGTTCACCGACGCAAAAACGGGGGAATTAATTCCGGAACACAGTATGGCAGTCTCTGATTCCATCGATGTGGAAGAAGAACCCGTTACCGATTTGGCGGTGCCTGCGGATACGGAAGTTGAATTACCCGGGCAAGATCACCCCTAGTACGATAAGGGACACTATATGGTGCCAGGAGGTCGGCAAGCGTGGGATTTCTAACGGGTTGGATCAGAACGTTTCAGCTGGCGATTAAAAGCCTGCTGCTACACCCAATGCGATCCATGTTGACTATCCTGGGTATCTTTATTGGCGTGGCATCGGTTATCTGGTTGCTTGCTATTGGCGAAGGAATCAGCCAGGAAGCTCAGAAACAGATTGAGGGCTTGGGCGCCGACAACATTATGGTGCGGTCGATCAAGCCGCTTAATCCACCCAAT
>DTSJ01000419.1 GCA_012965445.1 Candidatus Hydrogenedentota bacterium | reverse complement strand
CACCGATCTCCAGGCACAAATCATGACCCTGATGTGCATAGCCGAAGGTACAAGCGTGATCAAAGAAAACGTCTTCGAAAATCGCTTCATGCAGGTCGCAGAACTCTGCCGCATGGGCGCCGACATCGAAGTAGACGGAAACGCAGCAGTCATACGCGGAGTCGATGCCCTGTCAGGAGCGCAGGTCATGGCCTCCGATCTCCGTGCAAGTGCCGCCCTCGTAATTGCTGGCCTGCTCGCAAAAAAAGGCGAAACAGAAATCTCCCGCGTGTACCACATCGATCGCGGCTACGAAAGAATCGAAGAAAGACTCGCAAGCCTCGGTGCCGACATCGAACGCGTCAGGGAATAGGAAAGAAGCATGAAGGTCACACAAATTCAAAACGATGCAGACTATGCCTTGGTCGAAGAATCCATCTGCTCCCCACAAGGGTCCTCCCGCGCAGAAAAAAATTTCGCCGATAAAGCCGAAGCAACGAAAATCATTGTCGATGCCGTCCGCAAACGCGGAGACGCCGCCCTGAAGGAATTTACCGACAAATTCGACAACGCAGACCTAACTCCCGAACAGTTCGAAGTCACCCCGGACGAAATAGACGCCGCCTTCAACGAAGTAGATCCCGCCCTAATCGAATCTCTCCGAAAAGCCCGCGCCAACATCGAGTCCTACCACTCAAAAAATCTCCGCCAGTCCTGGGAAGAAACCCTCGAAGACGGCTCAACCATCGGCCAGCGAATCACGCCCATCGAAAGCGCGGGGGTATACGTCCCCGGCGGAAAAGCCTTCTACCCCTCCTCCGTGCTCATGAACATCGTCCCCGCAAAAGTCGCAGGCGTGCAAGAAATCGTCATGGTCTCCCCGCCGTCATACAACGGCACAATTCACCCCGTAGTCCTCGCCGCAGTAAAAATCGCTGGTGCCGACCGCGTATTCCGAATTGGCGGCGCACAAGCCATCGCAGCCCTCGCCTACGGAACAGAAACAGTCCCCCAAGTTCTCAAAATCACAGGCCCCGGCAACACCTTCGTCACCGTAGCCAAAGGACTCGTCCGCTCAATCTGCGACATCGATACCGAAGCAGGCCCCTCCGAAGTCACCGTCATCGCCGACGCCACAGCCGATCCCCGTCTCATCGCAGGCGAAATGATGGCCCAGGCCGAACACGACGAAGAAGCCTCAAGCATTCTCATCACTACCGACGCCACACACATCGCCAGCGTCCCCAAGGCCATCCAAAAAGAACTCGAGGCCCTGTCACGTGTGGACATAATCCAAACATCGCTCGATAACAACGGACGCATCATAGTCGCCCGTGATCTCGAAGAAGCCGCAGCCCTCTCAAACCTCATAGGCCCCGAACACCTCGCAATCTACACCGAAAAGCCCCGCGCCGTACTCGAAAACATCACTGCCGCAGCATCCATCATGCTCGGGAACAACACGACCGTCGTATGGGGCGATTACATCGCTGGCCCCAACCACATTCTCCCAACCGGACGCCGCGCACGCTTCGCATCACCCCTCACCGCCGAAGACTTCCGAAAAGTCTCCAGCGTAATCGAGTTCACAGACGAACGCGTCCAGAACCTCAGCGACGACGTAATCCGAATCGCCGCCGCCGAACAACTAACAGCCCACGCCCGCGCAGTGCAAATGCGCCAAAAGAAATAGATCCTCACGCAAAGACGCAAAGAGTCTTTGGTTTGCACAGAGTTAAATCAAAACGTATAGTTCTAAAATCATTCAGTAGATTACGGTTTTCTAGTTAAACGACTAAATAATTATTAAACTCTCTGCGTCTCTGCGCCTTTGCGTGAGATAAAAAAGGTTTCGGGAGTCCCCATTGAAATACCAACGCGAAATACTAAAAAACGTCCAGGGCTACACCCCCGGCGAACAGCTGAACCGTCCCGACATCATCAAACTCAACACAAACGAAAACCCCTACCCGCCCTCACCAAAAGTGGGGGAGGCCCTAGCCGCACTCACACCTGATGACCTCCGT
>DTSJ01000418.1 GCA_012965445.1 Candidatus Hydrogenedentota bacterium | reverse complement strand
TACTATGCGCGCGTGATCGAAATCCCAACGCCGCGATGGAGCATGTTTGACGCGAAAGAACTGGAAATTGCCCATCCCGGCGACCTCAATTCCACGATACAGGAGCGGGCATATACTTCGCCGATCTGGTACGACCATCATTGAGTTGGGAGAATATGAATTGATGAATCGCGGATTTCTACGAAAGACACTCGTTTTTATTCTCGGATTCGGATGCTATTTGTCTGCGGTTGCATCTTATGCCGGAATTGAGACGCTGATTGTTCCCTATACATCTACTGAGGATGTGGTTTACGGTCAAAAGGAGGGTATGGGCCTTACCTTCGACGTTCTTCAGCCGGAGCGGAATCGCAAAGGCATTGGAATCATCTTGGTCTCGAGCGGAGGTTGGCGATCAGAGAAGTCTAACTTGTCAGAAAAAGTAGATGCGCGCCGCCGTGACCACTGGGCTATGGGTCTGCTGCACAACGGATTCACTGTTTTTGTGGTTCGGCACGGAAGCGGCCCGCGCTTTCAAGTACCAGAGATGATTGAAGACATCCGCCGATCAGTACGATTCATTCGGCTCAATGCGACGGATTACGCTATCGACGCGGACAAAATCGGGATTACAAGCGGCTCCTCCGGCGGGCACCTCGCGTTGATGGTTGGAACCACGGGCGACGACGGGGACTCCGGCTCGAAAGATCCTATCGAGCGCGTCAGTTGCCGCGCCCAGGCAATCGTTTCCTGGTTCCCTCCCACGGATCTTGTCAATTGGGGAACAAAAGACGGATACAAGATGATTGAGAAACTCCAACCCGAAATGTTCAGCGACGTTTTCGGGACGGTCACCGATTTAGTGAAACAACTTGAATCGATCTCGCCGATCTATCATGTGACCTCCGACGATCCGCCGTTACTACTTATTCATGGAGACAAGGACCTGACGGTACCGATTCAGCAGTCCAAAATTCTGAAGGTGAAGTATGAGGAAGCAGGACTGAAGGTCAAACTGATCGTTCAGCCCGGCGGCGGTCACACGTATTGGGACGGAATTGAAGACCAGTATGTGGATGTCGCGAAATGGTTCGATGCTTACCTGGATTGAGCCTCCGGGTCAGCGTTTTTCCTCGCGGAGCTGTGCGACTATCGTCCGCCATTGGGCGATGTTGTTCGCAAGGTTAGTGCGGGTGTCTCCGGGAACATTGTAGCACTGCAATCCGACTGGGCCCCGGTAATCGATATCCACGAGTTTACGCAGCAGCCGGTTCAGATCGAATGAGCCGTGACCAAGAGGTTGAATGAGTTTGTCCCATCCGCCGCTGTGCTCTGCACCATTGATTGACACCACGAAGAGGTCGGGCGCAGCATTTTCAAGAAGTTCGTCGAAGCGGGCTTCGTTGCCAGCCATGAGTTCGTGACAGAGGTTGAAGGTTACGCCGAGGTTCTCTCGGTTGATTTTTCGCACGATGCGCAATGCGTCTTCGATATCCTCTACAAAAAAACCTGAATGGGGATAGAGGGCGACCTTCAGATTTGACGCTTCGGCAAGTGCGGCAATTTCAGCAACGATCTGTACAGCTCTGTCGTCGCTTTCAGACGGGCCCTGGACAGTAAGCCAGATCATGACATCGGTTCCTTTTAGACGTCTGATGGCAGCCTTGAGATCGTCGCCGTACGGGGGATCATCGTTGAGATTACATCCCACGTAGATATTGAAGATTCGGAGATCGTGCCGCTCGAAGAACTCCAGCCTTTCGTCGAGTTGTTCGGTACCCGTATAGCCGATTCCCGCATAGCCCAATTGGTCGAGTGTCCCTGCCTGCTGATCCGGTGCCCACTGACCGCGCCCGGCACCATTGTCGAAAACAAAGAGGGCATCGGTCGAGAGCCATCTGGGATGTGATTCCACTGTGGATTCATCCGCGTGGGCGTTGACGGTTATTAGCGTGAGCAAGATTAGTAAGCCTGGTCTATTCATACTCATCGTCCTAGCGAATTCTGGGTCGTTCGTAAAGATTACAT
>DTSJ01000417.1 GCA_012965445.1 Candidatus Hydrogenedentota bacterium | reverse complement strand
CGAACATTACAATCGGCTGGTACGATTTGTTAAGGACGAGAAGAAAGTTGAGCTGTTGATAGATGTGAAATCCGCGTTTCATGAGGACGATCCCAAGGGGTACAACGTGATCGCGGAAATTCCGGGGACCTCGAAGAAGCGTGAGGTCGTTATGCTGGGCGGGCATCTGGATTCATGGCATACGGGGACCGGGGCTACGGACAATGCTTCGGGGGTTTCGGTGGCGATGGAGGCAGTGCGGATTTTGAAGGCAATTGGGGTGAAGCCTAAGCGGACGATTCGGATTGCGTTGTGGACGGGTGAGGAACAGGGATTGCTTGGGTCGCGCGGATATGTGGAGAAGCATTTTGCGTCGCGTCCGGAGACGACGGATGAGGAGCAGTCGAAACTGCCTAAGTGGCTGCGCAAAGCGACGTGGCCTTTGAATACGACGAAGGGGCACGAGCAGTTGTCGGCGTACTATAATCTTGATAACGGGAGTGGTCGGATTCGCGGAATTTATACGCAGGAGAACGCGGCCGTGAAGCCGATATTTGAGGCGTGGTTGAAACCGTTTCATGATGTGGGCGCGGACACGGTTTCGCTGCGGAATACAGGGTCGACGGATCATGTTCCTTTTGACAGTGTTGGGCTACCGGGGTTTCAGTATATTCAGGATCAGCTGGAGTATTTTACGCGGACGCATCATTCGCACTTGGATGTGTTTGACCGCGTGCAGCGCGATGACTTGATGCAGTCGGCGGTGGTGATGGCGTCGTTTGTGTATCATACGGCGATGCGGGATGAGTTGATGCCGCGGAAGCCTTTGCCGCGCGCGCCGAAAGAGGAAGCAACGACCAACGAATAGGTGACTGTCCCTATTTAACGAGGAGCCGGAAATGTCTGAGGAATGGAAGTCTAAGCTGGATGATGAGCAGTACCATGTTTTGCGTGAAAAAGGTACTGAGCGGGCGTTTACGGGGAAGTATTGCGATACAAAAACAGAAGGTACTTACCTGTGCGCCGGTTGCGGGCAGGCGTTGTTCGCGTCAGGCACCAAGTTTGATTCGGGGACGGGGTGGCCCAGCTTCTCTGAGGCGATCGATCCGGAGGCGGTAACGGAAATAGTAGACAGTTCGCTTGGGATGACGCGGACCGAGGTGGTTTGCAGTAAGTGTGAAGGACATCTGGGGCATGTATTTCCAGATGGACCGACGCCGACGGGCTTGCGTTACTGTCTAAACTCGGTATCATTGAACTTAGAGCCCAGTGATTGACGAATCCTGAAATAATTGCTATCATTTACAAAAGATTAATAGAGAGATTACTGTCAAATGAAATTGTCCAGCCCTTTAATCACAACGCTCCTGATCCTAGCGAGTCTCGCTGATGGCCACACCCTAGCGGTACCGTTTTTTTCTGACAGTGCGGGTCTCCTGCAACAAGGAGGACTTACAACTGGAAACGCAGGATTCATCGGCTTGAAGAACACAACGTCGAGTTCAATCGTCATCGATATTGTCTATTTGTACCAAGATGACCAAGGTTTTATAGTCCGGCAGCCGCCGCAAAAATATACGATGCAGCCGAATATCGGTATTTCCTGGAGGCCCTTCAGTGACGACCCCGCGGAAGGACCGGGACGCGCAGTACCAAATGTATTGGCCGGCGGTAAACCTGCGGGATCGGTCCTTATCTCCTGGCACGGCGGAACACTCGGCAAAAATAGCCTTACAGGGCGTTATGTCCAGCTTTCGAATACAGGCGCATTCGCACACGCAATCAGAAACTGACGCTTCGGATTTTCCGCACTGAGGCTACTCGTCCACCGGGCGTATTTTCAGACCGATTGATCGCATGAGTTCCAAAGCGTTGCTCCTCGCTACGACTCCTTCCCGCACACAATAGTCAAAGGTGAGCTGCTCACCGTCGAGGTCATCCCGAAAATGGACGTTAACGATTCTTGCATTGTGCCGCGTTTGCAGCGATGTGAGAGCAAGATCATGCGTCGTAATCAATCCGACAGCTTTTGTACCCAGAAGTTCGTCAATTACCCCCTGAGTCCCGATTCGACGATCATGAGAGTTCGTTCCATGCAGAATTTCATCAATAAGAAAAACCAGTGGGCGCTCGCCGTCCGCGAGTCCAACGATGCTTTTCAAACGCAGTATCTCTGCATAGAAATGCGATATCCCCGACTGTATCGAGTCCTGTACGTGCAAAGACGCGCCGACGACGCAAGGGGTCATTCTCATCGAAGCGCAGCGGACCGGCGCCCCCGCCATGGCGAGGACAATGTTGACACCTATCGTACGCAGGTACGTGCTTTTCCCGGACATATTTGAGCCGCTGACAATAAGCAGGGATTGCGCAGAATCGAGTCTGACCGAGTTCGACACACTGGTCGTAGCGGGAAGCAGAGGATGCTTCAGTTCACTTGCAATAATTTGAGACGGTTCGCCTTCGAGAAATTCAGGAAACGGGTCATCTGGATGTTCATAGGCGTATACCGCAAGCGCCGAAAGTGCTTCAATTTCACCCAGCGATTCCATCCAACCGAGAACATCCTTTCCAAACCGTTCTCGCCAGCCTTCGATGAGATGGGCAAAGTGAACGATCCAAAAACACATCACTCCGAACGGATAGAACATCTGATTCTGGTGAAGCTCCATCCAGGTGAACAGCTTGGTGAGTCTACGAATAGCTGTAGACGCGTTTTGCTCTCCAGAGACCAGACGCTGCTGGTGTCTCTGTAGAAGCGCAGAGTTGAAGCTTTCCTGCTCGAAGATTCGGGCAAGGTGTACAAATAGTCTCAGATCGCGGATCGCTCCATCGAGTTTCTGGGTTATTGGGATGACCCTCTTTGCGTATGCACGCAACACAATCATGTTCACGATAAACGTACTCATAAAAGGGATGTACGAGTACGCGATGTCGAGCTTGAACAAAAGAACGAAACATACAACAGATACGATAGTGAGGAACCGGGGAAGCCATATTTCAAGCGAGGACGCGTGCCTTATCGGAGCCTCGGCCCAGTGCCGCAATCGTATCGGGTGCAGATCAGATTGAATCTCACCCGCTGTCAGCGCGATCCGCTCACGAAAGTCGAGCTTTCCGCGCAGCTCCTCCACGGCAATCTGTCGTTGAACAACACTGTCGCTATCGGCTGCTGCAAGAAGCCACGACGCAAGCGTCGCTCCACCAATTCGCGTACGCGTCGTATTCAGTAATTCAAAAAGAGATCCTTCACCAAACAGATCAAGATCCGCCGCATAGGGATGCTCCGCGGGTTTCCAGGTGTCGCTTGCATCACCTTGACCCATCCATGTGTCCTGAATGCGATCAATTCCCGCCCGATAAAAACGAATAGCGACTTGCGCGTCACGAAGTCGCTGTATCACGGTTGCATGATAAATTATCAGCCCAATAAATATCGCAGCGGGAAGCAACGTCCACTTGATGTGAAAGATCCCGGTGAATTGGGCAACGCATGCAACAACGAGGATCGCAATGAAGAAAAACAGACGGGCGTTGGAAACTTGAGAGTCATACCGCGACCACTTGTCGGCATGAGACTGATTATGTGAAATTAGCTTCCGGTAAGTCTCTTCTGGGGTGTGGTCTGACATACTGATTTCGCTGTCCGGGATCCTCGCGCCGTGCGTCACTTATTGTAGAATGGGCAGCTGTTGTTCGAATTCAAGAATGGGGGAATTCCATTACCCCGTTTCGATACCGACCATGGCCAGCGCCCGCCGTAAACTGTCCGGCGTAAACGGCTTCTTCAGGCATGTAGCCGCACCAACGCCTTGAATCTCTGCAACGACCTCTTCCTCGTGGAAGGCCGTCATCGCTATCACGTGCGTATCAACAGTATCCGGGGAATTCTTAATTCTTCGGCATACTTCAAAGCCGTCAATACCTGAAAGACGTATATCCAGAAACACAACCTTCGGTGAGAACGCCCCTATCTGATGCCCGGCTTCAAATCCGTCCGACGCAACGCTAATCTCGAAATTAGTGGGGGCATGCTCCAAAAAGCGTTTGATTACTGCTATGATTGTTTTATCGTTATCCACAATGAGGATTTTAACGCCATCATGGCTGAGATCCGAATGGAGAGGAATACCGTTTTCTCGAAGAAAGGCGATTAGTTCTTCTCGACGTATTCGCCTGTGACCGCCGGGAGTTTTGAAAACGTTGAT
This sequence comes from Candidatus Hydrogenedentota bacterium, assembly GCA_012965445.1. The sequence goes on along the minus strand of DTSJ01000417.1, from coordinate 3,267 downwards.
ACGGCCCGCTTCGGCCCATTTTCGGATGGTATCGGCTGTAACATGACAATACTTGGCAACATCCGACGTACTGAAGGACTGTTTCTGATCCATAAACGATGCCTCTTTCAATTCGGCTTCTGCATAAACGACGCGCAACCAAGTCCTGGAGCTGGAACGGGGAGTTGAACCCCGGACCTCATCATTACGAGTGATGCGCTCTACCAACTGAGCTATTCCAGCGTGTCGAAAATGGTGCCAAGGGGCGGGATTGAACCGCCGACACGCGGATTTTCAATCCGCTGCTCTACCAACTGAGCTACCTCGGCACGCAGGGCAGAGGATACGGGGAAATGTGAGTAGATGTCAAGCTTTGAAGGACTTGAGACTCAGCATACCCAGGAAAACGAAGGTGAAAAACCTATAATACACGTCGATCCATGTGTATCCCTGCCTGCCCTTCGTTATACGACGTTTTATGGATTCGCGATACGGTGTCAAGTATATCCTGTGCCGTAACCTGTTCGCCCTCTGCCCGAAAAGTGACACACATGATCAAATCCAGTACCTCGTCTTTGGCTAGGGCATCGGAGTACCGCACGTTCAAGTCCGCATATTCGTAGAACCGGCTCATATGTTTGTGCCAGCTTTTGAGCACTCTTTCACAGTATCTTTCGGCCGATTCCGTCGGTACGATTCCAATAAAGTGTCCTCCACCTAAATGACCCAGCGTATAGTCGCCGAAGCCCATATTCTCTGCACACCGACGCAGCGCACGAGTCAGATAGCGCAACGCCTTCTCCCCCCCGGTTGAATCTGCTCGTGCTACAAGTTCCTTCAAATACATCAGTTCAGCGTAGATCAATGCGAATGACTCGTCACGCGTAAGGTGCTGCTGAATCAGTCTCCGGATACCTTCATTGTTGGACAGCCCCGTTACAGCATCAACGTATTCCGTACCGTGACTCATTTTGAGCATCCGGTCTACCCGCTGCAAAAAGGACTGCATATCGATGGGTTTTGTAATGTACCCGTCCGCGCCCTGAGCAAGTCCGTGCTCGATTTCAGCTTCATCAATCATGGACGAAACAAAGATGATCGGAAGCATGTAGACATCTTTGTCCCGACGAATCTGCCGACAGATTTCAAAACCCGAAGTGCCCGGAAGCATGACATCGAGCAAAAGAAGATCGAGATCCGATTTCCCGACAATTTTCAGTATGTCGGTGCCATTATTTCGTACCGCACATTGGTGACCTGCGTTCTTGAGCTCATTGGCAACCTGCTGTGCAGTCTGGTCGTCATCGTCGACTATAAGAATCTTAGCCATGAATAGTAATATTTCCCGTAACTACTATCGAGCTGCGATACGACATGGATTCACTCCTTCGGGTTTATATATAGCCAAACAGCGTAACAGAACGTTATTGCTGGAATATTGCGAGAATGTGGCGTTTGTGTGACAGTCAAGCAAAGCGGGTCATTTTGGGGCGTTTTATTAAGGCACAGTTTTCCCATGCCTCAGGGGGGCAAGGTAATCCGGTGACGCGCTTTTGCGAGTCCCTAGCCCTTCTACCGCTCAATTGGTTCATCGCTACGCCGATTCCCCATCAGCGATAATCGCAGCCAGCTCGTCGTCCGTGTACTCTTCGGCACGTTTGGGCTTGATAATTGTAACGGTCACGTCGCTCACATGCGCCGATTTATCGAACGCGCCATGATGCTTTCCGATCAACTCTAATGCCCTCGTTGATTGCGCCAAATTGCCGTCTTCGGTAGCGGTAAGGTGATTTTCATTTATAACCCAGTCTACACACGTCTGGGTACGCCCAGCGCGGACCTGTTACCTCTTTTCCAGCTCCACTTTGATGTACGGTTTCGACAAGTTTTCCGTACCCATTTGACGTGCCGTCTTCTTCGAGTATCCCGCTCGGATCGCGGCCTGAGTGGCGTTGAGATCAATGAGATACTCGTCGATGGATCTTGTCTGCTTCGGTGTCATGTTCTTTTGCCCCGTTGTTCTCATCTGCCTTCGTTATCTTCGTTCGCTCCACCATCTACATCGTACCACGAATCAATGGTAGGCGAGGAGGGACTTGAACCCTCAAGACCTTGCGGCCAACGGATTTTAAGTCCGTCGTGTCTGCCAATTCCACCACTCGCCCTGTCTTGAATAAGAGAAAACAGATCTCAAAAATGCCGAAACTTTAGCGCAGAGACTTGCATGTCGCTTCCAACCCGGCAAAATTGCGACTTCCACGTGAAAGCGGTCTACACGCGACTCTGTCTCAATTGGAGTATACACTACTCGAGGGTCGGTGTCACGCAACGCTTAGAACGTCGACATGAACGGGAGAGGGAACTCAGAATTGAATTTGTCACGATTCAAGTTGAAAAGCAAGCCCGTCGCATAGAATTCGTATCAGGAAAGTGTTCGACTGTCAGAACGCCCGCTTTTACTTGAAATGTACGGAACTTCCTAGAGTATTTGAGACGCGTTCTACCAGTTCCGAGGCTGTAAATGGTTTTCTCAAGAGATCGTTCATGGGATTGATCCCCTCGTGCCTAGTAAAGGTTTCAGGTGCATATCTTCTATGTCTCACTAAAACCTAATATAGGCAATTTTTATCGAAACTATTCTATAAAATGGAGGCGACACCCGGACTCGAACCGGGGATACATGGTTTTGCAAACCATTGCCTTACCAACTTGGCCATGTCGCCTTAAAGGGGAAGCATTCCGAATCCAAATGCCCGAAGAACGCTCAATTTGGATACAGATACCACCAAACTTCCCCAGTCGTACTGTCGAGTAGTATAAAGGATATTGATATCGAAAAGCGAAGAAATATATGTGCGATTGAGGAATGTAAGTCTTCGCAGCTGTGTTTAACCCGGCACTTATGCGTACCGTGACCAGCTTCAAGGGAGGAAAGTACTATGTGGATTCGTAAAACCAGCTGTTTGATTGCAATGATGATTGGTGCGACGAGCGCCATCGCCGCAGAGGACGCCAGTCCCTATCTGAGTGAAGCTGAGCATACTGAATTGATCACCCTCCTCGAGGAATCGTTTGATATGTTGACCGGGTTGATTTCAGGCGTGAGCGACGAGCAGTGGAACTTCAAGCAGAACGAAACGCGATGGTCGGTTGGAGAATGCGCCGAGCATATCATTCGGTCTGAAACACTGCTGCTCGAAAACGCGCTGGCCGCCATGAGCAATCCACCCTCCGACAACTGGCAGGAGCTAACCAAAGGCAAAACAGATCTGATTCGAAACGTAATGC
>DTSJ01000416.1 GCA_012965445.1 Candidatus Hydrogenedentota bacterium | reverse complement strand
CGTTAACGCTCAATCTGCCAAGCCAAACATCATCTATATCATGGCGGACGACCTGGGCTATGGCGATCTGAGCTGCTATGGTCAGCAGCAATTCACGACTCCGAACATAGACCAGCTTGCTCAGGAAGGAATGCGGTTCACTCAGTTTTATTCGGGAAGCACCGTATGTGCTCCTGCGCGCTGCTCGCTGATGACGGGGCTGCACACCGGACACGCTACGGTGCGGGGAAATGCGATCAACGTTTCGGGAATTCGTCAACGGATAGGGCTTTCTGTCGATGATATTACGATTGCTGAGGTGCTGAAGGAGGAAGGTTATCGTACGGGGCTGGTCGGAAAGTGGGGTATCGGGGAAGCTGATACGCAGGTGACTCCGACCAAAAAGGGTTTCGATTTTTTCTACGGCTTTCTGAATCAACGGAACGCGCACAACTACTACCCGCCGTTCTTGTGGCGTAACGAGACGAAAGTGATACTTGAAGGCAATGACGTCAAAAAGAAGACGGGGCAATACGCGCATGATCTAATGACTGAGGAGGCCCTGGGTTTTGTCGAGCTCAATGCGGACAGTCCTTTCTTTCTGTACCTGGCTTATACGGTGCCGCATGCCGAAATGACCGCGCCTGCGGATTCGATGGATAATTTTTCTGGGAAGTTTTCGGAGAAGCCATATGTGAATACCGGGGGAAGTTATGGAAGCCAATCGGAGCCGAAGGCCGCGTTCGCCGCGATGGTGACGCGACTTGATCGCGATGTCGGGCGGCTGATGGCGCTGCTGAAAGAGAAGGGTATCGATGAAAATACCGTTGTGATATTTACTAGCGACAACGGTCCGCACGGTGAAGGGGGACACGACTTCAGGTATTTCGACAGCAATGGGCCGCTTAAAGGGTACAAGCGAGATCTCTACGATGGCGGGATTCGGGTACCGTTTATTGTGCGTTGGCCGGAAAAGGTCGAGGCATCCAGCACGAGCGACCATATCGGCGCGTTCTGGGATTTCTTCCCGACTGCGGTTGAACTGGCTGGAGCGAAATTGGACGCGACAGTAGATGGGAAATCGATTCTGCCGACACTGCTCGGGACGCCGAAGAAGCAGAAAAAGCACGACTATCTTTACTGGGAATTTTTCGAGCAGGGCGGGCGCCAGGCGGTGCGGATGGGTGACTGGAAAGGCATTCGATACAACGTGAACAAGGATCATCGGAGTCCTTTGGAACTCTACGATTTATCCACGGATATCGGTGAGGAGGATAATGTTGCGGCGGAGTTCCCGAAGGTGGTGGAGAGGATTGACAAGATATTGGTGAATGCCAGAACTGAATCGGAGTTTTTCAAGTTCCGGCATGAGAAGGAATAGAAGGAGTTCGCATGTCAAAGTACACGCTGGGGATTGATTATGGAACGAACTCGGTTCGTGCGGTGGTTGTGGATTGTTCTGACGGGGCGTTGATTGGTACGCATGTCTATGATTATCCGACCGGTGATCAAGGGGTGATTCTTGACCCATCTGATCACAATCTTGCGCGGCAGAATCCGGCGGACTACGTGGAGGGTCTCGAGGTTTCGGTTGTGAAGGCTCTTGCAGATGCGGGGTCGACGGATGGGTTCAGCACTGATGCGATCATCGGAATTGGCGTGGATACCACGGGTTCTACGCCGCTTCCGGTGGATGCTTCGAATGTGCCGCTGGCGATGAGTGATGCGTTCACGGATAATCCGGCTGCGCAGGCGTGGCTGTGGAAGGACCATACTTCGGCGGACGAGGCGGCGCGGATAACGGAGATGGCGGCGGAGCATCGCCCTCAATATATTGCGAAGTGTGGCGATACGTATTCGTCGGAGTGGTTTTGGTCGAAGATTTGGAAGTGTCTGAATGTTGCGCCGGAAGTCTTTGATGCGGCGCACAGCTGGGTTGAGTGTGCGGACTATATTCCGGCGGTGCTGGCGGGCGTGACGAGTCCGGCGGATGTCGCGCGGGGTAGGTGTGCTTCCGGGCATAAAGCGATGTATTGC
>DTSJ01000415.1 GCA_012965445.1 Candidatus Hydrogenedentota bacterium | reverse complement strand
TACTATACGTCTGCAGACGAACTGCTGCGGGGTTATCGGGACATTGCGAAGCGTATTGATCCGGAGCTGACGAAGTTGTTCGGTACGCTTCCGCGGAACCCGTATGGTGTGATTCCTGTGCCATCGTACGCGGAAAAATCGCAGACGACGGCATATTACATGCGGGGATCGACTCGGGCGGGTCGTCCGGGATATTTTTATGCGAATACGTACATGCTTGATACGCGACCGAAATGGGAGATGGAAGCGTTGACGGTGCATGAGGCTGTGCCGGGTCATCATTTGCAGATTTCGATCGCGCAGGAACTGGATGAGCTACCGGAGTTTCGCAAGTTTGGCGGGTACACGGCTTTTATTGAGGGATGGGGATTGTATTCGGAGAGCCTGGGGGAGGAGCTCGGACTCTATACGGACCCGTATTCGAAGTTTGGGCAGTTGACCTACGAAATGTGGCGCGCGGTACGTCTGGTGGTAGATACGGGGATGCATTCGTTTGGATGGACGCGTCAGGAGGCGATTGATTTTTTTGCGGCGAACAGCAGTAAGCAGTTGCATGACATTACGGTGGAGATTGATCGGTATATTGTGTGGCCGGGTCAGGCGTTGGCTTATAAGATTGGGGAGTTGAAGTTTAAGGAGCTGCGTGCTCGTGCTACGGCTGTGCTGGGGGACGAGTTTGATATTCGGACTTTCCATGATGCGCTGCTGGAGAATGGTGCGCTGCCGATGGATGTTTTGGATGCTTATATTAATGAGTGGATTGCTGAGGAGAAGGCGAAGTAACCGTTTACGATCGCTTGGCGCAGAAAAATCGATCTTTGTCCGATGCTACGCGTCATGCCGGTTCTTCGTCTGGCCTGACATTTTGAAAGCCTTTGTTTACTGCGTTGATCTTGGGGGCAATCATTGCAATCCAGGCTATGAGGGCCACGGTCGGAATCCAGGGGGGTAGTAAGGCGAATGCCGCAATCCATCCTATGATGAAGAATATCAAACGCAAACGAGCTTTCCGCACGCGCGCTTTTAGCGTGTCCTTTGGATTTTTACCGGTTCTCTGATCGAAAAATTTGGGTCTGAGGAACCGTCCATTGGCGAGGAGCAAGGCGAGGAACACGACCCATGGCGTTTTGAGGCCATCGAGAATTGCGGAGTCATCCAGCGCAACGTCCGGTGCATCAGACGGTGCTTCGAGGGCCGTCTGAATTTTCTCCCACACGTGTGCCGCGGTGGGCCTGCCTGCTGCGCCTCCTATGTTCTGGCGATTCGGCTGGCTTCGCCACCGGTACAGCACTCTTCCTTCTCGGCTGATTGCGAGGATGCCGGGTTGGAAGAATCCTTTGGGGTGTGACATCCACTCCTTTAACTGCGTGGACGAATTTTCGGCATGCTGCCATATAAAAAGTGAGAGCCACCCGCGTTCGCTGCACTCGGCGAGGATTTCCTGGTGCGGATCGCCGATGTGGTCGATGCCTGTTTCCCAGTCGACTTGCGCGTTGATTGCCAATGAGTGTGGTTCGCTTGTAAGGGCGTAGATTTCGCCACCCGCTTTGCGTATCGCATCGACGACGCCTTCCCGCTGATAGTCACGTAACTCGTGACGGCATGGTGGTCACCAAAAGCCGCGATAGAATACAAGAACGACGAAGGCGTGTTTACCGATGACTGTGTCCAGCCAACCCTCGCGTACGCCAGCTGGTGGGTCTAGCATTGGGGCTGGTGAGCCGAGCTCCGGGGAGTTGTCTCCGAGATGAATTACATCGAATCCAGCGCTTGCGGGGGTGACCTTGAAACGTTCACGCAGACAGACTTCATTGCCGTCCTGGGTTCCGCACAGGATTAGCTGGATTTCGCGGGAAGTCGATGCCGAATCTTGATCGCCAACTTCCTCGGGATCCACGATTCCTGTTACTTTGAATTCGCTTTCACGTTCCTGGGCGAACCAGGCACAGGCTGCCTCGGCTGCTACAACCAGCGAGTCTGGAATTGTCTCTTCTACTCTGGACATTGGTCGATCTCCCGTGGGGATGAGTGTAGCGCGCCAAGGCGACCACACATAGGGCCGCCCCAACAGGGTTGCGCTACGCGCGAATTTTCCAGCCTCTTTTGTAGTTGGGTTTTATGTGGGCGTGGGCGGCTGGTGCGTCTATGCAGGTCATGGTTTCGTGATCCCAGTCGAATTCGGATTGTGATCGGTAGGCCGTGTTTGCGAGGAGGACGGTTTCTGAGAGGGGGCCGCTGTAGCTGAAGTTGCAGGTGGGTGCGGGGCCCTGGTCTTTGCAGGCGTTGAGCCATTCGTTGTGGAATCCGGGGGAGTCGGGGATGTATTGCTCGGGCATCTCGAATTCCATGGAGTCTTTTTGGGTGGCTTTTGTGACCCAGTTTCCGTCGGCGTCCTGCTGCAACACGGTGAATTGACCGAACCCGCAGAGGAGCATTCCTTTTGTGCCGATGAAGAGGTTGTTGTTTCCGTCGGGGGACAGGTTCAGATCTTTGAGGATTTTCGGACCGCCTTTTACCTGATACCAGTTGAGCTTGACGGCTTTGCGATTTCCTTTTGCGGGGAAGTCGAACCATGAGTGCATTTCTTTGGTGGTCATTTCGGGGTGGGGTTCGGGGCCTGTGGCTCCTGCGTGGGTGGGGTAGTCTATGCCGAGCGCGTCAAAGGGAATGTCGAGGATGTGGCAGCCCCAGTTTCCGGCTTCGCCTGTTCCGAAGTCCCAGAGGAATCTCCATCCGTAGGGGGTGACATTTGGGGCGTAGGGCTTGTGCTTGACGGGGCCGAGCCAGAGGTCGTAGTCGAGTGTTTTGGGTATACCGTTGGGCGCTTTGTTGTTCGGGAACATGCCGCGATCGCTGTCGACCCAGCTGTGAACTTCTGTGATGTCGCCGATTGCGCGGGTCTGGATGAGTTCGCTGATGCGATGCATGGGGCCGTGTGTGTGACGCTGCATGCCGAGCTGGGTTGCGAGTCCTTTCTCTGCGGCGATTTCGGTGAGCTTGCGAATTTCCCAGACGTTGTGTGCCATTGGTTTTTCGAGGTAGAGGTGCAGACCCATGTCCATCGCCGTGTAGGCGGGATGGAAGTGGGTGTGGTCGGGCGTGGCGACGACGACTGCGTCGAGGGATTTGTGCATCTTGTCGAGCATGCGGCGGTAGTCCGTGAACTGGGCGGATTTCTCGAAGCGGGTATAGGGTACTCCGGCGCGTTCGAAGTCTACGTCGGCAACCGCGACCATGTTTTCTTTCTGCACGTTTCTGTAGCTGTAAGTGCCCTGGCCTCCGACACCGATAATCGCCATGTCGAGTTTTTCGTTGGCTGAACCGGTGGCGGCCATGGCAGGGCCTGTTTTCATTGCCGCGATGCTTAGGGCGGTGGACTGCATGAATCTGCGTCGGGTGATTTTGTAGGCCATGGGATGGGTCTCCGGGGGTGGTTTAACTTGTGCTTTTGAACGATAGATTTATAATGATACACTATCGTGATTGGCTCTTAAAGAAGCTTACTTTCAACGAATGGGACTGAAATCATGACTCGATTGCTTGCGCTGATTCTTGTTGCTGTGGTTGGCGCCTCTCCGGTATTTGCCGAAGAGGGCTGGAAAGATTTGTTTAACGGGAAGAACCTCCGGGGGTGGGAATCGAAAAATGGGGAAGCGATTTACACGGTTGAGAATGGGGCAATTGTGGGTACGACTGTGCCCGGAGAACCGAATTCATTTTTGTGTACGAAGAAGGAATACGAAGACTTCATTCTTGAGTTCGAATTTTTCGGATCGCCGACGATGAATTCCGGTGTGATGTTTCGTGCATTGAGCTTTGCTGAATATAAGAACTATCGGGTGCACGGCTACCAGTGCGAACTGGAAGACGAAGGACAAGGTCGTGACTGGTCGGGCGGGATTTATGACGAAGCGCGACGGGGATGGTTGTACCCGATGAAAGGTGACGAAGCGTGGGGGAAGACCTTCGGCGAGCAGAGTAAATCGATCTGGAAAGACGGCGAGTGGAACGTGATCCGTATCCGATGTGAGGGTGACTCGATTCGGACTTGGGTCAATGGACAGCAGCGCGCTGACTTGAAGGATGACATGACGGCGAAGGGTTTCATTGGGTTGCAGGTGCATGGCGTTGGGGACCGGAAAGAGACGATGCAGGTGAAGTGGCGGAATATTCGGATCAAGAAGCTGTAGCGAAGGACTAGTCGAAGTATTTTTCGACGATCCATTGGGGCTGCCACTTGTCGGTTTCGCGCGGGGTGCTCGTCAAGTTTATTTCTTTGGGCTTGGGGGAGGCTACTTGAAGGCGCGCGTTGTCGCCGACGTTCGACTGCCAGTTTTCGAGTTGTTTGGTCATGCGGGTTACGCGTTTCGAGTGCTTTGGGTTTTCGGCGAGATTCGTTTTTTCTTGGGGGTCGTTCTTCAGGTCGAAGAGCTGGGTGTGGTCGATTTTGCGGTAGCGGATGAGCTTCCATCGGTCTTCGACGAGTGCGCGCTGGAGATCTTCGTAGGCGAGGAAAATTGAATCGCGCACGGTTTTTCGTCGGTTGTTCCAGATTGGTTTGAGTGAGGTCCCGTCGACGGATTCGGTCAGGGGTATTCCGACGTAGTCGAAGACAGTCGGGAAGATATCGTAGAGATAGGTGAGCGCGGACGATGATTTTCCTTTGGGGATTCCGGGGCCTGCAAAGATGAGCGGAGCGCCCATGCTGTGTTCATAGACGTTTTGTTTGCCGAGGAGGCCGTGACTTCCGACGGCGAGGCCGTGATCGGCGGCGTATATGATGATCGTGTTTTCTTTCTGGCCAATGTCTTCCAGCTTTTTCAGCAGACGGCCGATTTGTGCGTCCATGTGGGTGATCATGCCGTAGTACTCGGCGAGCTGATCGCGGACGACTTCGGGTGTTCGGGGCCATGCGGCGAGATTTTCGTCGCGCACGATGAGGCGACCATTGTCGAAGGGATGCTGGGGTAGAAAATTGTCAGGGAGGGGGAGTTTTTTGTCGTAATAGGGCTGTCGATACTCAAGGGGAGGCTGGCGGGGATCGTGTGGGCTGGTTAGTGCGACATAGGCGAGGAAGGGCTTGTTGGTGTTGTGCTGATGGAGAAATTCAATTGCTGAGTCCACGAAGAGTTTGCTGGAGAATTTGCTGCCGGTGCGTTTATTGACGAGACGGCCGTCCGGTGCGATATCGACGATGGGTACGGCCTCGTGGTTCGACATCCCGCCCATCATAATTGCATTTCCCTGCTCGAAACTGCGGACGAGTGCGGGCTTGTTGTTGTGCCACTTTCCTGTCGCGAAAGTGGTGTAGCCGTTTTCGCGCAGGCGTTCGGGAAAGGTCTTTGTGCCTTCCAGATCCATTTCGATGCGGAAGTAGGCCTGGCCGCTCATGATCATTGCGCGGCTCGGCTGACAGACCGCGCCGTGCATCGATCCCATGCAGTAGTTTCTTCGAAAACTGAATCCGGTTTGGACGAGGCGATCGATATTCGGCGTGTCGATGTTCGGATTTCCGTGTGCGGCTATCGTGTCTGTGCGCTGGTCATCTGCCAGGATAAAGAGGATGTTGGGGCGCTGGGCATGTGTGGGAAAGGTGAGGATGGTGACGATTAGGAGAGAGAAAAACATTTTCATGGACGGTACCTTTGATTGAGTTTGGCTGAGTCAATGTACACGGGCGGGCTGCTGCTGCGCAAGAGTATCGGCAGTTGGTATCCTCTGTATTATTGCTTCATGTCCGTAGCCTTGCGTATGATGTTCGCTCTGGAGCCGACACCGATTGAGTATGAATGTGAGGAAACCTATGCCATCCAGCAAGCATTTTGTTCGATATTTTCTATTGATTGCGGTCCTTTTTTGGGGAGTTTCGTCGTTCTATGCCGGGGCGCAGGAGCCCGCTGAGGCTGTTGGTGAGACTGCGGAGGCCGCTGTCGCGTTCGGGTACGAGGAATGGGCTGCGATGCTTGGGCGATTTCACCCGGTAGTCCTGCATTTTCCGATAGGGCTGCTGATGGGCGTGTTTCTGCTCGAGTTTGCGACTGTCTTCCGTCGGTTTCACAATCTTGAACCCGCGCATTGGCTATTGCTTACCCTTGCGACGCTGTCGTCTATAGTCGCTTCGGTCTTCGGTGTTTTTTTATCGTGGGAAGGCGGATATGAGGAGTCGGCGGTTTTTTGGCACCAGTGGACGGGTATTGGCGTGGCGGCGCTTGCGGTGGTCAGTTTTATTTTGCGGATTATATTTACGCGGACGTGGAAGGATGGTGTTCGCACCGCTTATCGAATCGTTTTGCTGGCAAACATCGTGCTGATTTCTATCGCGGGTCATTACGGCGGGAACCTTACGCACGGGACGGAGTATCTGTTTGAGAACATGCCTGAGTGGATGCCGATGGCTACGGTGAACCGGATTGGCGATACGAGCAGGGGTGTCGCGGGAACCCAGTATGCGGAAGTGATCGAGCCGATCTTCGAAGCGCAGTGTTATGAATGCCACGGGGAGACAAAGATCAAGGGCGAGTACCAGATGACTACGCGCGAGCTGCTGCTGACACCGGGAGAGAGCGGCGAAGTTTCGGTCGTGCCTGGATACTCGGCGGAGAGCGAACTGGTGCGCTTGATAGCGCTGCCTGAAGAACATGAAGCGGTGATGCCGCCGAAGGGGAAGGGCACTCTCACGGGTGATGAGATCGTGGCGATCATGCAGTGGATCGAGCGGGGCGCGGATTACGGTGACGGCGCGAACATTATCGAACTCGAAACGCCGAAGAGTACGCCTGCGGTAATCGATACTTCTGATCTCGATGCGGGCGGCAAGGTGAGTTTCGAGCGACATATCTGGCCTATTATCGTGGCGAGCTGCGTGGAGTGTCATAACGATGAGGAGCAGGAAGGGGATCTGCGCCTGGACACGAAGGATTATATTCTGGAAGGCGGCGAATTCGGGCCGGTATTTGAGCCGGGCAGTCCGGAGGATAGTACGTTTTATGAATTGATCGTGCTTCCGCAGAAGGACCCGGATTTCATGCCGACGAAGAATGATCCGTTGCCTGATGCGCAAATTGAGTTGATTAAGCGGTGGATTGAAGAGGGATGTGATTTCGGCGACTGGACCGGGGAATAGGAAAGCTCCCTTTTCCAATTGCGTTGAAAAAGGGAGCGGCAGTTCCCGCGCGCGCAGGCTCTATATTATTCCCGGGCGATTCCCGACCGATTGACCTGCTCCGATTTCGTGATGGGGGTATCGAGATACGAATTGAGGCGCTCGAGCCAGGTACTGGTGAGTGTTAGATCGCGATTCGTACGGGCGGTGGTTTGGGGGGATACGTCCAGTGCCGTCTCCTGCTCTGGCGAAAATGCGCGGACGGCGTCTTGGGTGTCTGCGCCCACTTTCGTGATAATGCTGTCGGAAGAATTCCCGTTTCTCATGCGACGTCCGGAATCCAGTGTTCTGTTGGAATCGCGGGTCAGATCTCCAATCGTATGTGGATTGAAGCCCC
>DTSJ01000414.1:559-7508 GCA_012965445.1 Candidatus Hydrogenedentota bacterium | reverse complement strand
CTTTGCCGAGCGTTGTCCAGAGCGATTTGTGATCAAGATCGGGGTTAAAGTTCCGGAACATGAGAAGATTTTGGCCGGTTCGGGATTGATTCAGAATGTTTCCCAGCTCGGTATGTTATGCCGGACGAAGCACCAACTCAGGGCGGGGCAGGCGGTGCAGCTGTCGATACCTACGGAAGATTATTCGGCAGGTAACAGCTTTCCGCTTCAGTTTCTGGGTACGGCACAAGTATCTCGCCTGAAGCCGTTGGAGGGGTCGGTCGTTGAGGCGGCGTTTATTTTCGGATCGGATTTGTCTGAGGACATGTCGTTCTCGCTTTATATTGAAGCGTTGCAATTCGTTGCTTCGCTGAAGGGTACGTTGTAGCAATTTTGATCTTCGGCATTCACCGGATCGCTCGATACACCTCTCCTATTCCACCCGTACCCGGAACATCGGTGATTTCGAAGGTTCCTTTTGCGGTTACGGCTACGGGGCTCATGGGGGTGGTGGGTGCGTTGGCGTCGAGGGGTTCTGATTGTGCGATGGATTTGGCGAGTCCGAAGTCGAGGATTTTGGCGTTGCCGCTGGGGTTGATTTTTACGTTGTCGGGTTTTAGGTCGCGGTGGATGATCCCGGCTTCGTGGGCGGTGTTGAGGCCGTGGGCGATTTGGATGAAGAGGGGGAGGATTTGTGAAATGGAGAGAGGCTTGCCGTTGATGCGTTCGCTGAGCGTCTGCCCGTCGATGTGTTCCATGATGAGGAAGTGTAGGTTGTGGTCGGCGTCGTGTTCGAAGCCGTAGACGGTGGCTATGTTGGGGTAGTTGAGTGAGGCGAGGGTTTGGGCTTCGCGTTCAAAACGCCCCAGTCGCTCCGGATCCGCAGCGAACGAATCAGGTAAAACTTTAATCGCCACGTCGCGACCCAACTTCGTATCCCGTGCCAGGTATACTTCACCCATGCCGCCTTTGCTCAGGAGAGCTGTGATTTCGAATGCGGCCAGCTTTGTGCCCGATTCCAATCCCATCTTACCTCCTGATTCGCGGAATGGCTATGATGCGTGAAATCGCAACGATGACGGGGTCGTGGACAAGGAAGAAGCGAACACCGCCGATGGGCCGCGCCGTCGGGGCGACGGTGGAGATCGAAGGCCGCGTGGTCCTCGTGAAGAATATCGTCGTCCGGAAAGTACGCCGACACGGTAGCGGTTATCAAATCTTGCAGATGAATCAGGATGGAGCCAAGTCGAGGACTTGGCTCCATTTTTCTATCACGTTACGCAGATGCCGCCGTCTAACGGTATGACCGTCCCGTTTAAGTAACTTGCGCCAGGCGAGGCGAGAAAGATCGCAAGGGCGGCCATGTCTTCCGGGGCACCGATTCGACCGAGGGGGCAGTTCGCTTCGATTCTATCTTTGAAGTTCTCGAGGCTCCATTCCATCATCTTGCTCTCGAACGGGCCGGGCGCGATCGCGTTTACTGCGATGCCGCGGGGAGCGAGGCGAACGGCGAGTACCTTGGTGAGGTGATGCACGGCGGCTTTGCTTGGGCCGTAGGGAAAGTTGTCCATGCTGGGAACTTTTATGCCGTCGATGCTGCCGATGTTGATGACTCGTGCAGGATCGTCCCGGGTGTGATTTTTTTCTAGGAGGGGGAGGAACATCTGGGTGAGAAAATAGATGCCTTTCAGGTTTATGTCAAGAGTTCTGTCGTAGCCGGATTCGGGGAAATCGTCGAAGGGTTCGGCCCAGACGGCGCCGGCGTTGTTGACGAGGATGTCGATGGAGTCTTCTTGCTCTTTGACTGCGTTTACGAGGGTTTCCCAGCCCGGTTTGTTGGAGAGGTCGGCCGGGATTGATATGCATTCGCCGTCTTTCGAGAGTTCTTCGGCAACCGCGTCGCAGACGTCTGCTTTTCGGGAGGAGATGTATACTTTTGCGCCGTTTTGGATGTATCCCCGGGCGATCATGAGGCCGATTCCGCGTGATCCGCCTGTGACTACAGCGGTTTTGCCTTTGACGGTGAAGAGTTGGTTTATGGCGAGTGTTTCGTTGGACATGGTGGACTCCTGGTGGGTTTGAATCGAAAGAGGGCATTGTGCTTTGTATTTGGGTGAGTTGTCAATCGGGATGGTGTTTTTGTTTGGGCGCGGGTTGTGGGTATACTTGGCGTTTGGATTGCTATATGGATATTGAGGATTTTCGCTATGAGTGAGATTGATTCGCGGCTGGAGGGCTGGGAGGTTTGGGAGGGCGTTGATCCTTTTGAGGACCATTGTGGACCCATGTATTACCGGAAGGTTGACGGGAAGTCTTCTTGTCAGATTTTGCTGGATGACAAGCACATGAACAGTTCCGGGAATGTTCATGGGGGTGTTTTGATGACGTTCGCTGATTATGCTTTGTATGTGCTTTCGCGCGCGCCGCTCGCGGGGCAGACCAGTGTGACTGTATCGTTTAACTGTGAATTTATTGGGCCTGCGGTGAAGGGTGATATGCTGGAGGCGACCGGGGAGATTCTTCGTGAAACGGGCCGGATGCTGTTTATGCGGGGGTTGATTTCTTGTGGTGATTCGACTGTGCTGAGTTATTCCGCTCTGCTTCGTAAGGTGAAGCGGAGGTAGATTTGCTGGTTGCCAGTGCCTGTGAATTGCCCCAGTAATCTGTTGACAAGATATTTTCCTTTTCGGGCTATTTTGAGTGCTGTTGAGCGCTTCCTGAGGTGGTTTTGACGTCTGTTCAGGTCCGTTTTGACAGGTTCGGCATTGTTTGGTTTTTGGTCACGGGGCGAAATTGGTTGTCGGGTTTGAGATCGCGGTAGATGATGCCTGCTTCGTGAGCGGCGTCGAGGCCGTGGGCGATGTCGATGAAGAGGGGGAGGACCTCGGATACTGAAAGCGAGCCGCGCGCGATACGCTCGCCGAGGGTCTCTTCGTCTATATGTTCCATGACGAGGTAGTGGATGTTTTTAGTTTCGTCGTGTTCGAAGCCGTGGACGGTTGCGACGTTGGGGTGATTGAGAGACGCCAAAGTTTTGGCTTCGCGTTGAAAACGTGCCAAGCGCTCCGGGTCGGAGGCGAACGATTCCGGCAGGACTTTTATGGCGACTTGTCTATCGAGATTGGAATCGGTCGCGAGGTACACTTCACACATGCCGCCCTTACCGAGTGGGGCGTTGATTTTGAAGGTGCCTAGTACAGTGCAGGGTTGAAGGCCCATTTCATCTCCCATTGCGTTGCGACATGTATATCCTGATGTCGCGCAAGTAATAGTAGTGAAGGGGTTTATGTGCTTCAAGGGGCCTTCATGGAGTGGCGAATGATTGGTGCGGGGTCTGTTGACGGAATTCGGGTCTAGCGGTCGGCATGGAATGGCCGTCGATTGGCATGGGGTCTTGAGAGGGCATTCGCTGGCGGGGACGCCGGTGGACATCGGCTAGGCGGGAGCCTCGCCCTCCATTGGATATTCGATTAGCTGTGTTGGTCGATGAATTTTTGGGTTTCGGCGGGGTCTTCTATCCAGGGAAAGGTCGTTTCGGGGTTGTTGAATCCGTTTACGAATGCTTGTTTTACGGCTTCGTTTTCCTGTGCGGTCATGAGGATTTGGATGATGTGGGGGGCGGGTGGTACGCCGAGCTGGACGTTGGTGAATCGTACGCCCCATTGTGCCCAGTCGTAGAAGTCTTCGAAGGTCTGGGTCATCCATTCGGGGGTGAAATCGTGGTCGGTGTGTTCGAGGATTCTGCGGAGGTAGATGGATGCGGCCATGGCGGCCCCGTTTGCGCCGCGTCCGGTTACGGGGTCGTTGAGAACTACTGCGTCGCCGATGCCGAGGGATGTGGCACCAGAGGGGAGTGTGGCGAGGGGTGTTTTTACGGTTGGGGGGAAGGCGCCTCTGAGGATGGCGTTGGGATCGGTGGGGGTGATGTTCTTGCAACGTTCAGCTTCCCAGGGGAGGAACGCGCCGAGGAGGGATTTTGCTTTATCGATGTGTTCATCGAGCGTGCTGCACGATTTCCAGTCATCCATGGGTCCACCCATTGCAGCTTCGAAGAGCATGATGGCGCATTCGCCTGTGGTGGTGAGTGCGCGGAAGCAGAGGTATTCACCGACGCCCGGGATTACGGAGAGTCCGCCGGTGGCGTCGTCGTCGCGGGGAATCATTCCGTTGACGAAGAGGAGAAGGAGATTGCGCTGGGGTTTATCGAATGGGGAGCGGGAGGGGTCGCGCTGAAAGAGTCTGCCTAGGGCGCCTTTGCCCGTTGCGACGAGGAGGAGATCGCTTTCTTCGGCGTATCCCTCTGCGTCTTCGATGGTGGCTTCGTGGATGATGAGTTTACCGCCGCGTTCTTCGAATTTGTTCATCCAGACGGGAAATTTTACGCGTTGGTCGAGTGACTGGCTGGGGCCATCGCCGAGTGAGCAGGTCCAGTCAATGAGGGCTGATCCGTCGGGGCCTACGCCTGTGACGCTGAGGGTTTTCATGAATGGGCATTCTTCGTCCCAGAAATTCAGGCCAAGGTCGCGTTCGGTTTGAAGGCAGGGGTGGAACATAACCTGGCTGGACATGATCGAGCCGTCGTGAACTTCCTGGGCAGTGCGGTCCGTAACTATGGTGACGTCGTAGCCTTTCTCGAGCAGTCCGTGTCCGAGTTGGAGTCCCGATTGTCCTGCGCCGATGAGGGTTATTTTTCTCATGACTTGTCCTTGTTGTTTTGATCGCGGAGGTCTGCAAGTGCACCTCTGAAGACCATGATCATGGCAGTGATGACGGTGATGATTGCGAGAACGAAGAGGAGGTAGACGAGGCTGTTGGCGAAGCCGTCGCCGAAATAGAGACCTCTACCGCCGAATATGGGGCCGATGACCGAGGCCGTGATGTTTCCCCATGAGGTGATAATGAGCCCCCATCCGATGAATGCTTCTGCGCGGGGTGTGATCTTGAGGCGTGATCCGGCAGCCGCGACTGCGATGAGGGTGAGTCCGTTGAGGATACCTTCGAGGTGTGCCATGCGCCATGCTCTCTCGTCGCCGGGTGGTGTCCAGTCGATTTCGCCGGGGATTGGCCAAAGGACAATTTTTTCGATGATGACGTATGCGTAGGGAAATCCGGAGAGGAGTCCTACGAGGAAAACAAGCGCGCCGTTCATGATCATGATTGACTGCATGCGTTGGGTCATTTTGGGCTGCCTTTGTGTTTGGGGGCTTAGGTGGGTATTTGGGTTTACTATTTCTTCGCCGAAGTTTCGGACGACGATGAAGTTCTGTTGCTGTGATTGCTTGCGCGATGCGGTCGGCCAGTGTCTCGCCTTCGATGAGCTGCATGACGAGGAATCGAGTATCGTCGATCGTCTGGAATTCGTAGAGCGCGCCGATGTTGGGGTGATCGAGCGAGGCGAGGCTTTGTGCTTCGTGTTCGAATCTGGCGAGCATATCGGGCGTGTCTGTGAGATCTGCAGTGAGGACTTTTATGGCGACTTCGCGGCCCAGTTTTGAGTCAATGGCGCGGTATACTTCGCCCATGCCTCCTTTGCCGAGGAGCGCAGTGATTTGGAAGGTTCCGAGTTTGGTTCCCAGTTCTATGCCCATTTGTTCTCCGTTTGATTGACGCATCCTGAACTGTCGAAATAACGCAAGTAGATAGTAGCGAACGGATTTAGGTGGGTCAAGGGGGCAAGTGGCCTTTATGGAATAGCGAATGGTGAGTGTGGGGTTTGTTGACGGCATTCGCTGGCGAGGTTTGAGTGGACTTCGGCTCGCGGGAACTGAGACTTTGTGCGGGGATGTATTTTGAAGTGGTATTATTGTGACAGGAGAATTTGTCGGAGGACTGTATGCGACGCTTTCATCTGATAGAGATTCATGAGCAGGATTGGATGCCGGAGTCTTTGCGGAGTGCGACGACGGATTATCTCGCCCATGTTGAGGATGTCAGTAAGATATATGATCCGGTGGTTCCGGTGTTGGTCGAGGCGATTCGGGAGAGTGGGGCTGATCGGGTTGTGGATTTGTGTTCGGGCGGTGCGGGTCCCTGGGGTCGTTTGCAGGGGTTGGTTTCTGAGGAGTTGGGTAAGTCTATTGAGGTTGTGTTGACGGATTTGAATCCGAATCGTGCGGCGTTTGAGTATGTGTCGGAGAAATTGGGCGCGGAGATATCCTTTTCTGATGCGCCTGTGGATGTATTGGATGTGCCGGAGGGAATGAGCGGATTCCGGACGTTGTTTTCGTCATTTCATCATTTTCGGCCTGACGACGCGCGGAAGATTCTGGGCGACGCGGTGGCGAAAGGTGAGGGGATCGCGGTGGTGGAGGCTACACATCGGTCGTTGGTCGGGATTTTGCCGATGTTTCATGTTCCTTTAATCGTATGGCTCGTGACGCCGTTTATACGTCCTTTTCGCGTATCGCGGCTGTTTTGGACGTATTTGGTGCCGTTGGCGCCTCTAATTATTGGGTTTGACGGTATTGTCTCTTGTTTGCGGACGTATAGTGCCGGGGAGATGCTGGAATTGGCTGATAAAGTAGGCGTGGAGGGATATACTTGGAAATCCGCGGCGATTAGGGTTAAGGGGATGCCGATGTCTTATTTGGTGGGGTATCCGACAAAAGTAGGTTGAAATTTGATTCTTAGTTGGAATTGGAGTATTATTCCGAATCGTTAGCGGGTAGTCTCTTACGCATCTCCCCACGATTCTGCTAACTGTCTTTGCACTTATTGATCATGTGTTGGCTTCGATGGCCCGGTGGTCTTGTTTTTAACATTGAGGAGAAAGCAGTGAAGAGGACTTATCAACCGTCCAATATCAAACGCAAGCGGACACATGGATTCCGTGCGCGTATGGCTACGGTGGGCGGGCGCAATGTGATCAAGCGCCGTCGTGCGCGTGGTCGGAAACGTTTGTCCGTATAGAATTTCGGACGAGAGTACTACTCAAATTTTAACAGTTTAACCGACAACTTGAGCCAAACAC
>DTSJ01000414.1:0-549 GCA_012965445.1 Candidatus Hydrogenedentota bacterium | reverse complement strand
GACAGCATGGCGGGTGTCGTGTTGTACATGACAGCGGTCGAAAGATTGCTGAGCGAGCGATGAGCCTTCTAATGGCGGGCCAGAATGCATTTCCACCTTGTGAACATCTGACCAAACGAGCCGAGTATCTGCATGTCTACGAGCATGGCAGAAAATGGGTTGGACGGCAGTTCATATTTTATCTGGTGCGTGATGAAGGGGTTGATCGAAGATTTGGAGTGGCGGTAACGCGCAAGGTCGGGAATGCGGTAGTTCGTAATCGGGTAAAGCGGTATATCCGCGAAGCGTACAGACATCATCGTCACCGATTGGACACGGGTATCGTAATGGTCATAGTAGCCAGACCTTATGCGGCGCAGTTGACCTGCGCGGAATCGCACGACGCGATTGGCGGCCTCTTCGAATCAGGAGGTGTGTTGAGTGAGTAAACTGATGGTAGGTTGTATACACCTTTATCAGAAGTTTATTTCTCCGATGCTTGTAGTAGTGTTTGGCTCAAGTTGTCGGTTCGCTCCTTCTTGTTCGCAGTACACCATTGACGCGATTCAG
>DTSJ01000413.1 GCA_012965445.1 Candidatus Hydrogenedentota bacterium | reverse complement strand
ACAGTAAGTCGAAGTCCGGTCCGGATAAATCAGATAAGGGGGAATCGTGAACTATGGCAAAGCGTAAGCCGAAAAAAATGCCGATACGTGCGACATGGAGGCTTACACTAGGTTTACGAAAACACTCAGGAAAACGACCGACAATAATATCGCGAACTCTTGTTGTCGCGTCCTGATTCGCGGACGATAGCCACATAAGATACACAGCGCAACGACCGTTGCAAAAACGGGCGTGAGCACGTTGCTAGCTGCCGCTCCGGCTATGTCTCCGTGCACCAATCTGAAGGTTCCCTCAGTCATTCCGCTAAACATACCTTTTACCCCAAACAATCGCTCAAGCGGGGACGGTGACAGGCCAATCTTTGCCACAAATACCACAATGGGATTCCTATCCAGAGACACGCACCAAATGCCCATTAAAAGAACGGTTATTCGGGCTAGAAAGTAGCTCTTAACTCTCAAGACGTGGTTTCCGTACTATCAAGTAGATTGGAATCGCAATTATGCAAATGAGAAACGTAAACAAGCCCCAACCAATTCCACTCATTCCACGAGATGCGGCATCTCTACCAATTATAATGCCGATGACTAAGGCTAGCAAAGGTCCGATTAATATCTCCATGATAGATTGATCCTTTTCGTTTAGAAATCGCCGATATGTTGCCAGAATACTTAATTCATTTGTTCGCTCATGGTTCAGCCCTTCGATCATAAAAATATCAGAACTACCCTACCAAAGCAACGTGAAACGGGGGTAGTCCTACCCCCAACAGACACAAATGGGTGCAATCCCGCGCGACGAACGCAAGGATTGATTTCGCAAAAGCATTGTATTATAGTGCTTTCATTGCATCAGGTCGCATTGAGCATCGCGTTGGGATTGCCTGTCACGCAGGAGGTCGCCGGTTCGAGTCCGGTCGTCCCCGCCATTTATAAGTAACGCTGAATACGCGAGTTAGCGTATACCTGCCTTGTTGGCAGTGCGGATTAAAGTCATAACCGCGTGTGTATATTTATACACGCATGACGGAGATTTGCGATGAATGTCAACAAGAAAACGAGAATTCCTTCACTGAGGTGCTGTGACGGATTGCTCGTCGGAATGAGCCGAAATCTCCCTAGAAACCTAAACGGCTTCCCGGTAATACTCTGTAGTGCCGACAACCAAGGGCAGATACAATGTCACGATGTCTGCTATTTGAATGTACAAAAGGAGCAATCATCCTCGAAAAACCGCAGGAAATCAAGCGATCGAAATTGCCTGCGCAAAAACGTATATAGTCTTTATTTACAGGGCAAAAAAAGGCGTTAGGCTAAGTTTTTTGACCCTACGCGGATATTCCGCGAGTTCCAGCAGGGCGTAGAGTGGGAATCCTACACCGTCGGTGGCTTCGTAGTAGTTGGTGCCCACCACGAATCTTGACCCGGTTAGAATGTTAGCAAATTGGTATTCTGTCCTATTGACGAAATCGGCCTGAACAGAGGAATTTTCCCCCGATTCGTAACACGATCAGGCATTATACCCCTACTTAATTTATCAAATCCGTGACTCGTCGAAGGTCCGTTACTTCACGCCCCAAACCACCACCTTTCCGCCAAATCGACGGATGACGGGAACATGGCCCATGGCAGCCTCAATACCCATACGTACCGAGAGAGGAAATAGACGATTCAGTTTTCCAGGATAAAAATCCATCGATGAAACCGTTCGCGTTGTTGTAGAAACCCCTTCAAACCAATCTTCGACTTCTTCAGGAGTATACATCCGAGCGTAGTAGTCCCTATTGAGTGGGCATAATTTGTTCTGAAGAAAAATTAGGAATCGCCCACCAGGCTTTAAAGTCCTCACTATTTCTTGAATGCCCTTTGCGGGGTCGTCAAGGTGTTGAAATACTCGGGCAGAGTAGACAATATCGAACGTCTCATCCGCAAATTTAAGACATTCCAAATTCCCCGTCTGCCAATCGATGCGGTTTCCTTCGCAATCTTCGCCGATTAGTTTTCGTCCGATTTGCAACGCATCATCTTGCAAATCCATGGCAGTAACATCAAGGCCCTGGTGATGCTCCAATACTCCGAGCAACATACGGCCCCACCCGCATCCAGCATCAAGCACGCGCGCTCCATCCTCCATCCGCGTATAGCGTTCAATGATACGAATGGAGTTATACCAAGTGTGCACGTAGGTATAGGTGTCAAACTCTTTTTGGAAAACCTCCGCGGCCTGCCGTCCCGCTAGCGAAGAATAATAGTGCTGCCATGACTCCTTTGTCTGTTCCTCCGTAGCATCTCTAAGACTCATTTACTGATTCCCACATACGGCGTTTTCCCACCCTCGCGGCAATCCTTGGATACCGCGATAATTCTCAATGCTATGCTCAACAAATTCCTGAAGGTACTGCGCCGCAATGTTCGAAGGTATCATACATGCCGAACAGTATCGTTTGATACAGTCTTGCACGAGATTGCGAAATGGGCCCGGCGTGATGAATACTTCATGAATATCTTCGATCGTAACTGAAAACGCGCGTCGATCCCCCTCCCGTTTATACCGACCTTCAACGACCTCCATACCCACCAACCCTCGATTTCTCAATGCCACTCGATAATACAAGCAAAAATGGAATAAATCATGCAATGGAGTCCCCGTCGTCGAAGCGTACTCAAAGTCATAAAGTACAAGTCGAGTTCCAGCTTGACCGAGATTTCCCATCCAAAAATCTCCATGCTGAAAACACTGGGGAACATCCGACGCCGACGCCCGTGAAGTATGCTGATACAATTCAACGAGGTACCGGGTCGCCTCCATGAAGTCACGTCTGCGCGGCTTCGGTCCTCGATTCGGAATTCGGCTTTGCCACTGCTCACTCACGACAACACTTTGAAAGAAACAAGTGAACTCTTGATAGGGCATCTCTGCCAGCGCGACTGGGGCGCACAGACCACCCAATGAATAGTGTGTAAATGCCCTAAGGTTTTCTTGCTCAGTACGACATCGTCGTTCGGAATTAATATGACCTGGAATCCGAGCGATAACATTTGGGATCGCGCTGTCCTTCGCATAGAGAAACAGAGATCGCTTGTATTGGGCATTACCAACGAGCAATAGACGTTCCAAGTCTAGTCTTATGGACAATACCTCCGACGCTTGTTCAACGAAATCCTTCATTCGCGGTGTATTCGGATATAAACAGCCTGATACAAAAACGTCGGGCGCGGAATAATAGAAAGCAAAATTCCGTATATTTTGAGTAGCCAGCGTGTTTTGGCATTGAGCGAATAGTTTCTCGGGGAAAGAATTTGCTCAATGAGAAAACGGTGAGCATGATCGCAATCATACGGAAAGCAAAACCGAACCGAGTACACGTTGGGAAAAACTGCGATAGCGCTATCAAGGTCCCATTCGGAATTCGCGATAGTTTTTTGAATTCCGCCAAGATCAGGATGCCCAAAGAGAAGAAGGCGCTTACAAATTCTAATGAGCTCCCGTGCAGGAGAGAGATGCAGCCCAAGAACAATTACGGGTTCTGATTGGGAGCTAAGAATTTCATTCAACAATGAGTCACACGAACCGACCCGGGTATCCAAAATGTGCACAGGATGATTCCCAAGCATAAGCGCCACAGTACTCGAAGAGGATAATTGGTGATAGGGTGTATCTGAACTCATCATCGAGGCATTGTAGCAGGCAGGATTACCGCTTCGCCAATCCAATCGATTTGTACACACAGGTGAGGGTGTTTTTATTATAGCCAGACGTGATTCAGTATGACTATGACCATAGCTTGTGGCGAAAATAGCACGAGTGAACTTGAAAAGCAATAGAACTTTTTCGAACGCCGAAAATTACGACGCGGCATGCAGTTCGGGGCAAGGAAAACAGACCGGAGAACGAAGCTCTCCTGTTTGTAACTCTTTGGGATTTGAAGATTCAGATGTGAATTGACGATAGGGTGTAGCTAAGCAGCTTCACGATAGTACGAGCGGATGATGCCGCCGAGTTGTTCTTTGCACTTTACTTTGCCCCCTGTCTGTGGCTTGAAGTTTACATCAAGAACACGATTCCCAATATCCTTTCCACGATGTGGGCGTTTGGAGTTGTAGTATCGAATCCAGGTACGTGTGATGTAATGCAAATGATCTATACTGAAGCACATGAAGTGATTCAGGCTTTCACGTTTCAGCGTACCGATAAACGATTCACAGAAGGCGTTTGCCTTTGGAGATCGGACGGGCGTTTTGACCGTGGTGATATCTTGGTCTTTCCAGAACGCTTTCATAGAGTTGGGATACTTAGCATCTCGATCACGAAGGAGGAACTTTGCTTCAAGTCCCTCATCTTCGAGCCACATGGAAGCATTGCGGCACTCTTGAATTACCCAATCGCGATTCGGATGTAGCGTTGGGTAGGAATGGTAGACCTTGCGACTTCCGAGATGGATGAATACGAGGACATGAGCGGTGTAGATTACGCTCAGAAATTGACTGGACTTCTGTTCGATGGCGGTGCCGAATCAGTCAGAAATGTAAATTTGCCCGGACTTCCGGACAAAGGAGATGTCGAGGAGTGGTGTGAGGCCGGAGGTAATCAGGAAAAGTGGAACGCGCTTCTGGAAGATGCTAAGTACGAAGAAAAGCCAACTGACGCATTGACTGAACGCCAAATCCTGTACGACGCTATTACCAATCTTGAGGCTGGCGACTCTGGTGCGCATTGGGAGACTCCCGTACTGGAGGCCGCTCGAAAGCTTGAGGAGGAAAATCCCCGTATGGTCAAAATATTCAGCCTACATGAAAACGCCCCGATTTGTTGTTAATGAGATAGCAAATGGTACTAATTTTGGATCGATGTTCGGGATGATGCCGGGCCAGCCGAGTCATATCGTCGAACATTGAAGGAGTAGATGGAGCTTTCCTATCGTCCTTTTCCGAGAACTGATGACTGAAACTACGCGGCTTCGCGGTAGTAATACTTCAGCATCCCTCCCAGACGTTCATCGCATTGGATGTCGCCGCGTCCGCGTCCGACTTCGTCACCTGGATCGATGATGTTGTTGTCGATACCCTGATGATTTCGCTCGGAGTGATAGTGTTCGGTGAATTCCTTGAGTGCTCCCCGTAGCGAATTCTCACCGAAGAATATCATCTTGTTGAGGCATTCGGATTTCATCGTTCGCATGTATCGCTCGCAAAACGCGTTCAAGTTCGGGCTTTTCGGTGGCAACAGGATTACTTTGATATCAGAGTTTTCAAGAACCCCACAGAACGCATCAAACTTCGTGTCACGGTCGAGAATCAGATACTTGGTGCCGAGCAAAAAGCCGTCGTAACAATCAATCATGTTCCGACCCATTTGCTGAACCCAAGCAGCATTGGGATTCGTCGTAATCCCTGCTATCTCGATTCTCCTTGTGGACAGCCTCATTACGACAAGAATGTAGCATGTTTCCAATCCCCAAGGCTTCCATACTTCGACCGTCGTGAAATCGGTTGCCCTGTAGTGGTCCACCGACTTTCAGTGATGTTCTTTGTGGAAGCTAACTCTAGGTCTCCAGGCAACTTATGCTTATGTATCTTCAGCGAAGGCGGGACATATTGTCAGTTGAATTAAGGTACGGTTTTGGCTCTATTGTCCATGGTTTGTCTGTTTGATTTGTGTTTCAACAAGTACGAGTTTTCGGGAGGGACTATTCGCACGCTTTAAGGTGTCTGGCCCAACAATATACTTCCGCCCACTGCATTCATCCGTAAGGGTACGGCAATCGAACCAATCCAATCGCTTTCTGTCTCGACCGACGCTCCGTTCAGGCTGACCGTGCCGCCAGAGGAAAGGATCGACAAGGCAGTTGCGAAATCGCTGTAGGGCTCCGACGGGGTACCACTTTCCGTTCCGCTCCATCCAAAGTCTACCCATACCGTCGGAATACTCCCCCCACTGTTCGGATTCGAATTCAGACTCACTTCGTAGCCGTCCTGGAATCCGTCGTCGTCAGAGTCGGCGTCGAAGGGGTCGGTGAAAAACCCTAACGTCCCTCCAATTTCGTCCCGATCGCTAATTCCGTCGTGGTCGATATCACCATTTATGTTGACCGAGCTTATTTCAAGAGCACCGAGATCCGGTGCCGTCCCTTCGAACGGTTGACCCCAATCTAGACCCACGTCAACGGAGCCGGATACCGCCCGCAACCGAAAATCACGCGCTCCGCTATTCTTGAACAGTGGATTCTCGTGTATCATCGCGCCTAAACCACTGATGGCACCCTCGGATAATACAGCTGCGTCGTCGGCATTGGCCAGTGTACTCCATACGCCGCGTCCTGCGTAGTACAACCCTGCTCCAGGCGGACTTGGTTCCCACAGATTGTTGTAATCGATGTGAATTCCCCCCCGACAGGTTCTGGATGTAATCCAATGAATCTGCACTCGCACTAAGTTGCGAAAGAGAATCGCCAATAACGAGGTTGTTCAGCAAAGTGGCTGAATCCACCCCGTTGATCCAAATCCCTATATGGGACGAATCCACGATGGTGTTGTGCAATATCTCCGCGCTTTCCGGCCAGTCAGTGTCGGGCTGCCCGAGATTGCCGATCACGATGCCTTTGGTGCAATCGTAAATCACATTTCGCTCCACCACAATATCGTCGCATCGCCGTTCGATGAAAATTCCCCGCCCTCCTAAAAAGGCAGCCTCCAGTCCGTCCACATGGGCGACAAAATTATTCTTGACCGTAACGTTGCTGACATCCTTATCCAGCCATATACCATGCGCAGGGTAATCGTTGTCGCGGTTGGTGAGAACTCCATCAATCGTGCATCCCTGCACGGTTGCATTGTTGAGCATGTGTAACTTCATCGCCGCCGGATTTTTGTCGTCAATCGATTTCTCCGGCCAAGGCGCATGCGTGTCGATAAAACTGCAATCTTCAATAAGTGCCCCTGTTTGCACGAAGCCGTTTGTTAATCCGAATGAAAAACCTGATGCAATATTTTCGAGAAATATACTTTCGCTTACCGTGAAATTATTGATATTACCCATACGGAAGCCACGGAAGTTTTGTTTGAAGATGTTGTTTGCCAGCGTGATATCCGTACGCGTGGAACTCGCGTTGGCGAACAACAATGCTCCGGGCGCGTTAACGGCATAGGTTGAGTTGACCGTGACGCCGGTATACCCGCGAAACGTCAAGCCTTCGATATGAAGATACGATGAAAAGGGCGCATTCATGTCGCGAATACAGTTTGCGATATCGCCGATTTCAAAAGTGTAGTCGTTCGCATTTCCTCCCGCACCCATATCCTTCGGGTGCACATAAAGCGTTGTACCGCTTTGATACCACATGCCTGGTCCTGTGAGTTCACCTAGGCTGTTCACCGGATCCGGCGGGCTACTCATGAAATTACCACCCACACTGCCTTTTGTGTTTTGGAATACGAGAGCAGCGCGCAAGTCCGAAAGGACAAATCCATCCAAACTGAGATCGCGGCTCCATATGCCAGCGCCATTATCAATCCAACCATTGTCGATGACCTTGGTTCCATAAAACTGTGGTTTTTCATTTTCTTTTTTTT
>DTSJ01000412.1 GCA_012965445.1 Candidatus Hydrogenedentota bacterium | reverse complement strand
TCCGGAGAGAATACTGAACACACACTCACGGCTTCGCTGCGTCAGTCCGTGTTCAGTCGCTTGGCTGGCGATGAAGATACGAACGACGCCGAACGGCTGTGTGTGGATCCCACCATGCGACACGTTGTTGGTGGGAGAGCAAAGTGGCGCAACGCGGCTTCCAGGAGCCACATGGGGCGCTTCGAGACCGAAGTTTTGACTGATCCAGAACATGTCGATGCCCTTACGGACCTGTCGGGCAAATGGATTGACCGCGTACGGGAGCGCAAACCGATTCGCGAGTTGATTCTGGATTTGGACCGTTCGGTCAGTGAGACCTACGGTTCTCAGGAAGGCACAGCGTACGACCGCACCAAACGCAATGAGCGCAAAGGCAACGTACCCGAATATTGCTCCTGTCTTGTCTCCATCCGATTCATGTTCAGTCGTATCCAATAATACCATCGCCTTCGTCATTTCCCACAACAATACCGCCGACTGTATCGGCAAATACAGGCTGCGGATTTAGTTTCGACTACTTTCGCATGGAGCAATACTAAGTCTAAGTAAACCTGAGGACACAGTCATCGCCTCGACCCGGCAATTAGAGAGAAAAGTCAGGGGTACTGTCGTAAGTCGTTTGTATTTTATATGTTAGAAAAACTGAGGGTTGCGCTGACAGTACGAACGCTCTCAAAAACAGGTCAAAAGTGTAAAAAAAAACTTGACTCCATACCAGTTCGAATGGCAAAGTACTGGCCTCATCTCTTTCGCGACTGGCGTAATGCTGGAATATGGCTGTGACGGCATTGAATTACGTGGGTCCAACCACGGGGGAACGAAAGAGACTGTCCTCTTTGCCGTACGCCTGGGCATATAGTGGACCTTGAATCGTCGGCCCTGATTGTTGGAGTCTGCGGTGCATGGTAGTTCCGTTGAAAAGTGCTATTTATGGGCTTATCAAACCGGAAATCACTTGCGGGGATGAAGAAATGCAAAAGACTGCATTGCACGATCTGCACGAAAAGATGGGTGGTAAGATTGTCGACTTCAACGGTTGGGCATTGCCGGTCCAGTTTTCGGGAATCGTAAATGAACACATCCATACCCGCACTCAGGCTTCGCTCTTCGATTGTTCACACATGGGCGAATACGTCGTCAAGGGTGCCGATGCCATTGAGGCCTATTCACGAGAGATCATTTCGGATCTGAGCAAAATTCCCGTTGGGCGCTGCCGATACGGCGCGGTTCTAAATGACGCAGCTGGGATCTTGGACGACCTCATCACGTTTCGAATGTCCGAAGACGAATTGTACGTCGTAACCAACGCGGGTCCGCTCGAACAAATCACCGACCGCTTCTGCTCAAACAATCCCGGCATGACGCATGTTTCCTATGAGACCGCCAAGATCGATATTCAAGGGCCGATGGCGCGGGAATGCGCGTTAAAAGCTGGTTTCGGAACCGCGGAATCTCTGAAATATTTCAACGCCACCTGGACCCATTGGGAGGGCCACCGAATTCTTTTGTCCCGCACCGGGTACACCGGAGAACTGGGGTATGAACTGTTTATGGACAACGATCTTGCTGAGACGATCTGGCAGCGCTTCTACGAAATGGATTGCGTGGAATTGGCAGGGCTGGGAGCTCGGGACACGTTGCGTACAGAAGTTGGATACGCCTTGTCGGGACAGGACTTCAATGATGCGATCACACCGCTGGAGGCCAATATGGCACCTTTTGTCGACTGGGACAAAGATTTTGTCGGGAAGCAGGCTCTGAGAGAACTGCGCGAATCCAACGACTATCCGGTTCTCACTCCCATCAAAACAAACAGTCGACGCTCTCCCCGTCACAATTTTGAAGTACACAATGAGGGCAGAGCTGTTGGCATCGTAACAACAGG
The DNA here is from genome assembly GCA_012965445.1 of Candidatus Hydrogenedentota bacterium. The sequence continues at coordinate 20,997 of DTSJ01000412.1, read as the reverse complement.
AACCTTCGGCCCAAGCGTCGGGCACGGAATAGGCTATGCGCGCATTCCACAGGAATTGTCCGCCCCGGAGACTGCATTGACTGCCGGACCGAAGAACCTTGAAATAGAAACCTGCACGGCGCCGTTCTATTCCGATGGAACCTGCAGGCTGAAACTATAATCAAACCTTTATCGTAGAAAAGGAGAGGGAAATATGTATCCAAGCGATGCAAAGTACACGAAAGACCACGAATGGATTCGTGCCGAAGGCGACACTTATGTCGTAGGTATCACCGCATTCGCGGCAGAGCAACTGGGCGACGTGACCTATGTCGAACTGCCCGAAGTGGGTACCGAATTCGGCATCAGCGACGAAATAGCGACCGTCGAATCTGTAAAAGCCGCCAGCGACATATACTCCCCGGTCTCCGGCACCGTCGCTGCTGTAAATGAATTGCTCGAAGACCAGCCGGAACTGGTCAACGAAGGACCCCAGGAGCAGGGCTGGTTTTTCAAACTGGCAAACGTCAATACATCGGAATTGAATGCATTGATGGATGCGAACGAGTACGAAAAGTTTACTCAGGAGCAAGTCCATTGAGCTGGACATCCGTTACCGATAAGGATCGGCAGGACATGCTCGACACCATCGGTGTGTCCAGCATTGATGATCTGTTCAGTACCATCCCCGAATCGCTCCGCCTGAAATCTTGGGATGTCCCTGAAGGAATCTCAGAGATGGCGACACTGGCTCGCCTAAATCATCTGGCGGCAAAAAATTCCGTATCCGATATCAGCTTCATGGGCGGCGGGTTTTACGACCACTATATCCCCGCCGCAGTCGACGCGCTTTCCATGCGCAGCGAATTCTATACAGCCTATACGCCCTATCAGCCAGAATGCGCACAAGGTACGCTCCAATGCATCTACGAATATCAGTCAGCGATCTGCCGGCTCACGAATATGGAGTTCGCGAACGCATCACTCTATGAAGGCGGTACAGCGGTCTTCGAGGCAGCCACGATGTCGATGCGCATCAAGAAGAATCGCACCAGAATCGTCTGCCATTCCTCGCTGAACCCCTCCTACAGAGCGATCCTCGAATCACACTCTGCAAATCTTGACATGGATATTATCGATGGCGATGACCCGACGGATGCGGCCTGCGTGATAGTCCAGAATCCAGCCTTCGACGGCTCCGTGCGTGATTTTACCGAACTCGGAGAGGCCTGTCGTGAAGCCGGGGCGCTGCTGGTCGTTTCATTCCATCCCATCTCTCTTGGCCTACTGAAAACACCAGGCGAGATGGGCGCGGATATAGCCATCGCGGAAGGTCAGAGCCTCGGAATCCCTTTGGGTTTCGGAGGTCCCTATCTAGGAATTCTGGCGACACTCAAAAAGCATGTCCGCAAAATGCCAGGACGCATCGCCGGAGAAACGGTTGACGGAGTAGGTCGTCGCGGATTCGTCCTCACGCTTCAGGCACGTGAACAACACATTCGCCGCGAAAAGGCAATGTCCAATATCTGCTCCAATCAGGCGCTGTGCGCGCTGCGCGCACTGATTTTTATGAGCCTCCTGGGAAAAGACGGGCTTGTCGATGTAGCAACGCACTGTCATGCGAAAGCAGAGTACTTGAAGTCAAAACTGGACTTTGCCGAAATCTTGAACGACTCCCCCACTTTCAATGAATTCACCGTGCGACTCCAGAAAGATGCCAAGGAAGTCGTCCAGCTCCTTTCAGCCGAAGGTTTTCAGGCCGGGATTCCCCTGAGCGACCTCAACTGCGGCGGGTCCAATGACTTGCTCATCGCCGTCACCGAAAAGCGAACACGGGCAGACCTGGATGCCTTCGCCCAAGCCCTGGAGACCGCCTCATGCAGCTAATCTTCGAAAAGTCACGAGAAGGCCGCCGGGGGATCACTCTGGACGAGCTAGACGTGCCGGCTTCCTCATTCCCAAATGAACTTGCACGCAGCGAGCCGGCCGCAATGCCCGAGGTCAGCGAATTCGATGTCGTCAGGCATTACACCGAACTCTCCAACCGCAATTTCGGTTTGGATTCCCATTTCTATCCACTCGGCTCCTGCACCATGAAATATAATCCCAAAATTGCCGAAGTCGTCGCAGCACTGCCCGGATTCTCCGCGCTTCATCCGCATACTTCTTCTTCCGATGCAACATGGTCTCAGTGCCAGGGAGCATTCGAAGTCATCTACGAGACAGAGAAGCTTCTTGCGGAAATCTCGGGTTTCAAAGAGGTCTCGCTTCAGCCAATAGCTGGAGCCCACGGGGAACTGGCTGGCGCCTTGCTTATCGCCGCGTATCATCGTGACAGGGGAAACACGAAAACCAAAATCGTCATTCCAGATTCCGCCCACGGTACGAATCCGGCCAGCGCATCGATCGCGGGATACGATGTCGTCGAAGTACCTTCCGACGAGGACGGCACGATTCACATAGAAGCCTTTAACGCTGTCATGGACGACGACGTGGCGGGAGTCATGCTGACCTGCCCCAATACCCATGGTCTCTTCGAATCGGACATCGAAGCAATCGCTGAGATCGCACATCAGCACGACGCGCTGCTCTACTACGACGGTGCAAATCTCAACGCCATCATGGGCGAATGCCGCCCGGGCGATCTGGGCTTCGACGTAATGCACTTCAACCTGCACAAAACCTTTGCCACGCCTCATGGAATGGGCGGGCCGGGTTCAGGCCCTGTAGGCGTTTCCGAACGACTCCTGCCCTATATTCCAGGACCGCGCGTTGTAAAAGACGCAGACCAGTTTGTCTTGCACACTCCGGAGAAATCTGTTGGGCGAATGGCGCCGTTCTTCGGAAATTTTGGTATGGCCGTGCGCGCCTACGCCTATATCCTTCATCTTGGCAATCTGGGCTTGAAGGAGGTCTCTCACGTCGCGGTATTGAATGCCAATTATATCCACGCACGCTTGAAAGGCGCATACAAATCTGCGTTCGAGAATCGCTTCATGCACGAATGTATTTTCACCGCCGCTCCACAGGCCGAGAAAGGCACACGCGCGCTCGATATCGCAAAGGCATTGCTCGACTACGGCTATCACGCGCCAACAGTCTATTTTCCACTTACTGTTCCCGAGAGTATTATGATCGAACCGACGGAAACCGAGTCGAAGGAAACGATGGACGGTTTCTGCGATGCCATGCTGGAAATCGCCGCGCGAATCGAACAGGAAGATCATCCCTATCTTGACGCACCAAAGACTCTGCCGGTCGGTCGCCTCGACGAAGTACTTGCAGCAAAATCGCTGAACTGCTCTTGTTGAATACAAACTTATGCAATCCATGGACTATACCTTCGCAGATGCAGCCTGCAATCTTGCTCTCGATGAAGTATTACTCGGGGAAGCAGGTTCCGAGGGGCATAGAGAAACGCTGAGATTCTGGGAGAGTCCAACATCGTTTGTCGTTTTGGGACTCACTCAAGGGATTCAACAGGAGGTTAACGGGGAGTATTGCAAAGATCACAACATCCCGATTATGCGGCGATGTTCCGCGGGAGGATGCGTGGTACAAGGTCCGGGCTGTCTTAATTTCACACTGGTTTTATCGAAAGACGCGCGCCCCGAGATAGCGTCTATTCACGGCTCTTACGAATATATCCTGGGCAAAATCATAAACGTCTTGAAAATTCCGCAGCTTCGTAAAGCCGGGATTTCCGACTTGGCCCTAGGGGACCTCAAAGTATCTGGCAACGCACAGCGTCGCCGGAAGGACCATATTCTGCACCACGGCACGCTACTCTACAATGCCGATATCCCCTTGTTTTCCTCGTTCATCAGGGAACCCCAAGACCGCCCGGAGTATCGAGGTAGTAGAGCCCACGATGCGTTCATCACCAATCTAGCGGTTTCCCGCGATTTTCTCGTTCAGTCCGTCTCCGAGGCTTTCGAGGTCGATTTGGCCACAGACAATCCCGGCAAAGCCCTGATTGAGGAATCGCGCCGACTTGCCGAAGATAAATATGAACAGAAATCATGGATATATAGGAAAACGTAGTTTTCAGACCCGTTACGCTGACTAAAATGTGAGAATAGTTGACGCAAAAATGAACCTGAGGTAGAATATAGGCGTGAATGAAACCAAGCCGAAACGTTACGCCCTGATGGCCCATCTCGTTCCATTGAAAACAATGTGCTGATCGAGCAACGTATGAAAAATCATAACCTCAACTAGCCACTAGAGAGATGTTCATTGGGCTTCAAGGCATACTATTCTACTCTAGCAATAACTCTAACGTCTTTCCTCGTCTCTCCGTTGGTACATTCCCAGATATCGACCATCGAGATCCAGCACGAAAATCAGCGTCAATCGCTCCAAATTCCTACGGTCCTCATCAATCAGGTTGAATATATCGACTTCCCGAATCTCGTCGAACTGATGGGGGGAGCCTCCACGGTAGTGTCCAAACGCATGCGAGTCGATCTGAAAGGCACAACCGCGTGGGTCGGCCTGAACCAAAACCGTGTCAACGCACTAAGTATATTCCCGCTCGGTCATAATATAGTCGCAAATGAGAACGGCATCTATATCGCACTAAACGATTGTGCGCCATTCTTCCGAAAAGCATTTCGCCTCGAAGTTTCCTGTTCGGCACCAACCCTTCCCTCCGGAAATCCAATCGCCGAAAATTCATCCTCCGAAGGTCCGTCAGAATTCCAGCAAGCACCCCCGCGAGATCGTCCCAACCAGGTTCCAAGTCAGCAGCCTTACCCGGTAATACGAACAATACTAATCGATCCCGGCCACGGAGGGTATGAACCCGGAGTCGAAGGAATAGCAGGCACAACTGAGAAAGACATTGTCCTGTCAATATCGCGCAAACTCGAAACGCTGCTTCAAAGCACCTACCAATTATCGGTCTCGCGGACCCGGGTACAAGACACAAGCCTGTCTCCACAACAGCGCAATGCGATATCTCAAAATACCCAGGCGGACCTCCTCGTTAGCATCCACGCGGGAGGTGCATTTTCGGAGGAAACGCAGGGGATAGCCATTTTCTATCCGCAACCCGACACAGTTAAGCAAGGAAATCCGAGCGCACTGGCCTTTCGCTCTGCAGATTTTTCAGAAGAAAGTAGGAATATCGCCTCGATCATCAGCCAGAGTATTATCAAGGAGACCCGCGCCGCATCCCGTGGTATTCACCCGATTCCGAACGCACTGTTTCACAAATCGCGCCGACCTTCTATCCTCATTGAAGTGGGATGCTTGACGAATCGACAAGAAGAGGCTTTACTGGGTGACGAACTCTATCAGGCCAAAATCGCCATTGGAATCGCGAACGGTATCGAACTCCTGCTTCAGCGCGCGAAAGAACCCCTACCAATCACAACGCTCAACAACGAAAGCATTCAATCAGAAATTACACCTTTATGAACCAGCGTACACGTCCCGAAAATATCGTACGAACGGCAATGCTCAGTATCTGGGGATTGATAACGCTGACCCTTGTATTTACGGTAAGCCTTCTTATATACGAGATGTTCCAGCAGGGTCAGACACCACTGGCCCTTACGCTCGGCTCAAACGATCTGCCGCCCGTAGTCACAAAAACCCCAATCCAAACTCGGATCTCGCATGAAATACCGATCTATTTCGCGTCAAAAACGACATCAACCCTTTCGCCAGAACTCCATAGACTCCAACTGACGCCAAGCACGGTTGAAAACTGTCGCACCGCGATCTCTTACTTGATCGACGGACCCTACCTGCCCGCGCTTGCCCCAATACTCTCCAACAAGACACGCATTCGCGCCATGTATTTGATGGAGAATGGTGAACTGATTGTGGACTTCTCCCGCGATCTCGAAGCCGGGCATATCAAGAGCGCCAGCGCCGAAATGCTGATGGTAGACGGCGTGGTCAAAACACTCGTTCAACTTGCCCTGAAGGGCCAAAACGATTTGTCGGTGAAATCCGTCCGATTCCTCTTCGAAGGCTCAGCGTATCAACAATCGTTTCCAACGCACATCGACTTGACAGATCCGGTTCGTCCAAGGCAATCAGTACCCGCATCGGCTGGAAACGCGACCAACGATGCATAACGCGGACGCCGCGATCGGAATTTTCGACTCTGGTGTGGGCGGACTTACGGTAGCAGGTCAGATTATGAAACTGCTGCCCAACGAATCGATAATCTATCTCGGAGACACCGCTCGAGTACCGTACGGGACAAAATCGTCTGACACTGTAGTCCGCTATGCCACAGCCTGCGCTGATATCCTCGTGAACCGGGGTATAAAACTCCTCATTGTTGCCTGCAACACTGCATCGGCTCACGCAATTACGATTCTGCAAGACACGTACTCCATACCTGTTGTCGGCGTTGTAGAACCCGGCGCACAGGCCGCAGTTCAGGCATCACGCGGAGGCGTTATCGGCGTTATCGGCACTGAAGGAACCATAAAAAGTGAAGTCTACACCAGAGCAATACACACTATAGCATCGGATGCGCAAATCAGCTCGGTATCATGCCCACTCTTCGTACCCATTCCATCGCAAGTAGCCCAAAAATATCTCTCCAGGTTAAGAATCGATGACATGGATACCCTCGTGCTCGGATGCACGCACTATCCACTGCTAACGAAAACCATTCAACAGACAATAGGAGAACGTGTTACACTGGTAGACAGTGCTAAAGCAACGGCGCGTGTCGTCGAAGAAATACTAACGGAGCTGCACCAGGCAGCGAATGCAGAAGAGTTGCCTATACATGAATACCTCGTTAGCGATGATCCGAACAAATTCCGTACCGTAGGAGAGTCCTTCCTCGGTCAATATATCGATACCGTTGAATGGTTGGATTTTTAATGAGCGAAGAACTGGAAAACCTGGACGAACTCGACTTTCAAACCGATACCCTTGAGTTGCCGAAAATCCCGCACTCGTGGATGTCCGTGTTCGCCGGATATACAGCATTCGGATTTGTCATGACCGCCGCTGTTCTGTCCATTCTTCAGTACACCGCAAGTCGCCCTTTCGACCTGTTGAGCCTGTCCGAACAAACGGCCCGATCACTGGAAAACTTTCTGACAAGTCACAACATTCCACCAGACCTTATTTCCGTATCCAACCCTACCCTTTATGAAGAATCAGAGGCGCACTACTATCTTCACGAATATTCTGTACAGTTGCCAAAATCAGTCGACCCGGATGCGCTTGAACGTATGTTGAACCAACAAATGAGACGGAACGAGTTGAACGTCAGCGACTTTATCGATGGCGGTGTCAAAAAAGGTGTAATCGTGTCCTACGGTGAGTTCGTGTTTGCAAACGTACGCCTGCTCAGCGTCAACGAAGCGCCAAACTATGACGCTCTCGGGCCCCCTCCATCGAAACCAAGGGACTCGGCAGCCTCAGACATAAACCTCCCGACCGTTCAATTGCCGATAATAAACAAGGCCGCGCTCCCCAGTCCCCCCGAATCGGATAAATCACCAGAGGATTCACTGGCTACATCTGCTCCGCCGGCCGACCCCCCCCAGCCGAAGAAAGCAACTTATAGTGGCTGGGTCCCGGCAAACAGAGAAGCACCGATGCCTCAGAACGCGACAAACGTCGCCGACGACATTGAGCTCGCTCGAGTACCGTCACAAGAAGCTTCGAATCCAGCGCTAATTGAACCCAAGCAGGCTGTCCTTCCCACAACCGTCGCGAAACTCGCAATTATCGTTGACGACGAAGGATACGGTGGTGCATTGACCGAAACCATCCTGTCCCTAAGTCCCAAGCTGACTCTGTCGATTCTGCCCAATACACCTTTAGGCACTGAGATTGCCGAGCTCGGCTTCGAAAAGGGCTTTGAAATCATGCTTCACATGCCCATGGAAAACACCTATGATGGCCTCAGACATCCCGGCCAATTAAACACCAATATGTCTGAACGCGAAATCACACACGCGACCAAGGACGCATTGAAACAGATTCCCCATGCGATAGGAATCAACAATCACACTGGTTCAAAATTCACAGCAAACGCGAAAGCGATGGCACTCTTCATCGACACGATTAAAGCCCTCAATCTCTACTTTGTCGACAGCAAGACTACACCCGATACACGCGCATATGAAATATCCAAAGCTTTTGGCCTGGCATCTGCGGAACGCGACCTCTTTATCGATCACGACAACGCCGTCAAAGAAATCAGACGCCGATTCAAAGAAGTCGTTTCCATAGCAAAAGCTAACGGTCAGGCAATTGCTATCCGCCATTTCCGCCCCAACACAGCTTCCGTACTCGGCGAATTGCTGTCGACTCTTGAGGCGGAAGGCATCACACTCGTACACGCCTCTGAACTGGTTCAATGACCACGATTTTGGGAATTGAAACGTCCTGCGACGATACCGGTATTGGTGTGGTTCAAGATGGATGCCGTATTCTGGTCAATGATGTCTCCTCACAGATTGACGTTCACGCAGCATTCGGCGGTGTCGTTCCCGAAATCGCATCGCGTATGCACACCGAAGTCATCACACAAATGGTTGATGCCGCACTCGACAAAATCGATGACCCGGTCGACGCCATCGCTTTCACAAATGGGCCGGGACTCATGGGTTCCCTGCTCGTCGGAGCGAACTTCGCTAAAGCCTACGCGTTTGCCAAAGGCATCCCAACCATCCCGGTCCATCACATCGAAGGACACATTTTTTCTGCATTTCTTCAAGGCAAAGAACCCAAGTTCCCCTGCCTCGTACTCGTCGTAAGCGGCGGACACACCCAGCTGATTCAGTGCATCAAGGCACACGACTACACCCTTCTCGGTTCCACACGCGACGACGCTGTCGGCGAATCCTTCGACAAAGTCGCGCGCCTCCTCGATCTTTCTTACCCCGGCGGGCCAAGCATTCAAAAAGCCGCAGAGTCTGGAGAAGCGCAAGCAGTCAATTTTCCCAGGGCATTCGCCAAAACGGACAATCTGGAATTCAGCTACAGCGGGCTCAAGACCGCGGTGCTTTACGAGCGACAGCGTAATCCTGATCGGCCCGTCGCGGACATCGCGGCAAGTTTTCAATGGGCGGCCGTAGATAGTCTAATCATCAAAACCAGGCAGGCCATCGCACAGACGCATACTCCGCGGCTAGTGGTGGCCGGAGGAGTCGCGGCTAACCAACTCCTCCGCGATCGCCTCACGAAAGAACTCGACATCCCGGTTATTCTTCCAGAGATGGCAGTCTGCACGGATAACGGTGCCATGATTGCCGCGGCTGGTTATTCGCTCCTGATTCATGGTCACTCAGGCGATCTCACGACCACCCCCACGCCCTCAGTTTCGCTTTGATTACTCCGAGCTAGATCCGATACGATGAATCCACCTAACCGATGGTGACGAGGAGAACATTTCATGGAGACGATGGACGAACTTTTACTGGATGCTGTCGACAAGAAAGCTTCCGACATTCACCTCAAAACGGACAATCCCCCCATATTTCGATTAGACGGCACTCTGACCCGCATGGATGGGGCGGAATTGACGAACGACGATGTTGAAACGCTTCTTTCCGAATGCGTGACCACCAAAGACATGGCCAAGTTCACAAAGCTCATGGAACTCGACTCCTCATACACGCTCCCCGGTAAAGCACGTTTCCGCATAAACGCTTGTCGCGACGACGGTGACGCTCGCGTCGTTCTCCGCATCATTCCGGTCGACATCCTCTCCATCGAAACGCTCAAGCTCCCCGACGTCCTCAAACCCCTCACCGAACATCGCAACGGACTGGTCCTCGTCACAGGTCCCACGGGTAGCGGAAAATCCACTTCCCTCGCTGCAATGATTGACTACATCAACGTAACGCGACCGGAACACATCATCACCGTCGAGGACCCCCTGGAATTCCTCCACGCAGACAAAAAATCTATTATCACCCAGCGCGCTGTGGGTCAAGATACGCTGTCCTTTGCCAATGCCCTGCGCGGTGCCCTGCGGCAGGATCCGGATATCATTCTTATCGGGGAAATGCGCGACGCGGAAACGGTCGGTACCTCCATGTCATCGGCTGAAACCGGACACTTGGTCTTTTCAACACTGCATACCGTAAGCGCTGTTGAAACCATCAACCGCGTACTCGACTTTTTCGAGCCGCACCAGCAGGAACAGGTACGAAAACAACTTGGCACAGTTATTCGCGGAATACTCTCCCAGAGAATCATCAAGAAAAAAGACGGCGTAGGGCGGTGTGTCGCAATGGAGATCATGTTGGGTACACGTACGATTCGCGACTTCATCGTTGAAGGCAAGTCGTTAAGAGATCTGACCCGTATCATCTCTGAAGGTAAGGAACAATACGGAATGCAGACCTTCGATCAGGCGCTCTACGATCACCACGAAGCAGGTACAATAAGTAAGGAAGTCGCCCTGGCAAACGCCTCGAGTCCAAAAGACCTGAGCCTGCGCTTCCAGGGACTGGGATAGCCCTCAACATTCGACACACGCGATGCCTCCCGTGCTTTGACAGGATCACTGCGCCCTGATACACTCATCTCATGAAATGGCTCTTGTATCATATACTCTGCTTCTGCGCAACGACCGTGTGGGCAGACAATCTGCTCGCCAATCCAGGCTTCGACTCACTAAATCTGGATGGCATGCCAAATCAGTGGGACGTATTCATCATGCCCGACAACCATGCCGTGGGACAGGCGGACACCACCGCACATGACGGGGACTACGCCGCCATGCTCCACACCCCAAACCTATACAAAAAAGAACCCGTCAACAACTGGAGTCAAATCATCTAAGACGACCTCGTTGGCAAAAAACTTACCCTCAGCGGGCATATCCGTACTGAAAATGTGAGTCAGGCCGGACTCTGGATACAATGCTTCGCAAAGTGGAGAGCGCGTGTACTAGCCGTCGCGTCCACCTTCGACAAACACCCCCTGAGCGGATCCAACGGCTGGACAAAAGTAACGATATCTCTTACTCCCCCGGAAGGCACCGACTTCGTAGTCGTTCGATGCGTCATAACAGGTCAGGGAAAAGCCTGGTTCGACTCCCTGTCACTTGCCGCAGACGCTCCAAAGCCGGTCGAACTCGATGCTATAGAAGTACTGGATCCTGAAGCTTTCTCTGATAAACCCATCGCGCCTCAGAACACCACTGCCACCTCGGAAACGGATGATATTCTGACGGTCAGCAAACAGATGCAGGACACAATTCGACAGCTCGAAAATAGCAATCAAGAACTGCTCAATCGCATCACGGAAATTCAGACGGATTAAAATCGATACCGCACCAATCTTGAACGGCAAAACGGAGGTACCCGTGTACAGACTCCGCGCTACGGATCGCACCCGCTTATCCCCCACGGATACAGTATCGAACTGGATCAATAATGAACTCACTTCTAACGATAAGCCTGTCGCTTCTGGCGGGCATCGCCACCGCGGGTTCAGTATGGTACGTCTGGGGACTCGTCGAAAACATAACGGTCTTCCGCAAACAAAAAGCCCTGAGAGCTGAAGCCCGCAGAATCGAAGAAGAAGCGGCTGAGACGGATGCGGACGACGAAAACGACGACGCATGATAAAAACGGTCGCCCTGGACATCTACCAAACCCGACAACAACTGACTACTGAGCTTCTTTCGGAGAGACGTTCGATGCCTGAAGACCCTTTGGACTCTCCATCAAATCATACATAACGTAGTCTCCCTCGTTCAGTGTACGAAACCCGTCCATCTTGATAGCGGAATGATGAACGAAAATATCTGAATCATTTTCGCGCACAATAAATCCATAACCCTTCGGATCACTAAACCATTTTACTTTCCCCTCGCAACGCCCAACCTGTGTCGCTTCTGAAGATTCTGCTTCACTCACAACCCGTACCTCCCAGTAACTCCTTCGGTTGACATCTATATCATAATGCGTATTCTACGTAATAGCCGTATCACAATAACGCAGTTCCTGCGAGATGTCAACACTTAAAACATGGTATCAATACCCAAAAGTAGCCGATATCGGCCTTTTCAACGAAATGTTGCTACTACTCGCCCACCCTTTTCGCCCCAACACCGTTATTCTCCAAATACTGCATGAAACTACTAAGATCCTCAGGATCTATATAATCATTCTCAATTTTCAGCAATTCCCCGTCTATAAGCGTGTCAGACATGACGCCCCGGACATAAATCGGTCCGGTCATCGCCACTGTTTCCAGAAGGCCGAATCCCTTTTCGGTCGGAGGCGTCACGATTCGAATTCGGTAAATGACAGGATCCTCGGGTCTACGGACGTATTCAAAAATCCAATCATCCTTGGGAATCATCTTGGACGCATCCGGTGATCCGTTTAGCATGATTTCAAGTTTTTTGCCTTTGGCACCGCGGATGCGACAATAAAACTTAGTCTCCACGTCAAGGGGAACCATCCCCCCAATGCTGACATCGATTGTGTCATCATCAGAGATATCGCCAACCCAATCGATCTGAGGGCCGTCCAGTCCTCGCGATATATAGGTTCGCCCTAGCCGTATCCCATCAAGAATTCCCTGAAGCGATTTCTCCATCGCATATACATACGTCACTGGTTCTGCCATCCTGACCTTTCGGGATCCCGTCTGGCTGCCGCCGATTACCCCAAGGCGCAGACCACGATTCAACTCATAGTCCCAGTACATCGTACTCTGACCATTCGAAGAAAGGCCTGGAAGGTTCGCCGCCTTTGCAAGAGGATGTACGAATCGATCATCAACGAGAATTCGATTGTATTCGTTAACCGCATTCACTGTAATTCCGGGGACACTTCGCCATCCCATACACCAGGCCTGTATCCCATTCAAATCATCGACGTTCCAATTCCAGCTCCCGATGGGATAGCAAGGATGCGCCGCATACACCAAGCCTCCCTGCCTCCGAATCGTTCGAATCATTGCACCCATTTCGGCAGATGTCTCCGGCAACATTGGAAGACTTCGAGGACTGTACACCAGCGCCACGCCCTTGTCATCGGAACCCCACTCCATAGCGGGTATCAGTACAACCGTATCAGATCGAAATTCCGGGTCAAGGGGCGCCTCCAATGTGTTCCGATCCAAAATCGCAAGAAAATCCAAGCCCAGTTTCTCGGCCCGTCGAATCACCCTCGAAACTTTCTCGGTTCCTACCCCGTATTTCGAATGGGCATGCAGCTCACCCCGTAGCCAGCCCGCCTCGGATGAATGGTATTGCGCAGGCCAATTTAGAGTCGTAATCCCTGGAACAGAATTCGCATCGGAGGGATCAGTATTCTCCGCTATCTCAACACGCCCCAGAAACTGATCGCCATCCTGATCGAAAGCACCGAGAGGACGGCCCGCACCCGCGCCTTCCAACAATTCATACAATAGATATGATGTCTTATTCCGTGAAATCTCTATACGCTGCGAGGAGACTACATAGGGGACGCCTTCATCATACACAGATATATACGCTACGTACTTTCCGATCCCGACATTGAAGTCATCCTGACCTGTTGGTACACGCAGCGAAAGTGTCTCATTGTGGTCAATGTGTGTCAAACGTACTCTCGACTCGAGAAAATTCCCCAAAATATCCGTGATGTCAACTGACAATACTCCGTTTACCCCTGGCCGATTCGAGATATTCTCTGATTCAGGGATCGGTGTCGTATTTGGAGATTCTTGCATCGCCGATACGAATCTGTCGCCGTCACCCGCATGAGCGATAAAAATTGCGAGCACTACGAAAAATACTGCCCGACTGCGTACCGAATACTGTTTTTTCATTGAAATATTTTCCGCTTTGAATTGATTCTAAAAACTTGGTCATGTACAGTAAGTGAACATACCAGAAGGAATCGGTCGATGTATATGGTCTATTGTATCGCAATTCCAATAGATATAACAGCCCAGCGGTAGATTTATCATTGTATGTATGGTAATACAAATTTTTTTCGCAATTAAAGTCATCAGAATTGAAAACGAAGGACTCATCTTATGTTAACTAGCGTCGACATCCGAAGTAGTGTGGCTGTCTATATCCAGATAGAGAACCATGTCCAGTTCGCCATATCATCGGGAAAAATCAGTGCAGGAGATCAATTGCCGGCGGTACGGGAATTATCTGAAAGGCTCAAAGTAAATGTTAACACCGTGGCCAAGGCATATCGCGACTTGGAGGTCATGGGACTGCTGTACACGCGCCGCGGAATGGGCGTATTCATCAACAAAAATATCGAACATAAATGTCGCGAAACGTGCAAACGCCGCCTCATCAATCGATTGCACGAAGTTACCTCAGAAGCAAAAGCGGCCGGGATGGTCAAGAAAGACATTATTGAAATCATCGACAAAAGCTTCTCTCTAGACTCCAACCTGTATGAAGAAACGCCAACAAGTCTCCTCAGCCTGTCAAAGAAGAAACGTTCAAAATAGTCAGCATCAAGAACTTATTATGTTGTAAATAAATAACCCGACACTGTCCGTAGGGACAGCGTAGGGTTATTTTCATTTAAATACGTGAAAATAAACAACTTAGGACTAATAGAGTCTATTTACATAAGTTCTAATTCTTCAGTTTTTACTCCGCAAAATTGACAATAATTATACATAACTATTGACATCTTCGCGTATTTATCGTAAAGTTGTCCTAAGAAACAGGCGAACGGGGCTGCAACTTCCTTAGCCGTTTCAATTGAGTTTCTTTGTCGATGTACGGGCTTGCGATCCAAGACAAATGCGCTCAAAGAAATATACCGAAATATTGGAGTAGTTCCATTCATAACGGTAAACCAGAAGGCGGCGGATTACAATGAAGCAAACCGAAGACAATGTTCTCGAGAAAGAAATTCACGCGGGCGGAGGGAAAAGCGATCCCTCTCACGGACTAAAGGTCAAACGAGGCCAGCTCAATGCTGTACAACACGGTCGCTACGGGACTGGGCCTGCACCCTACGGCTATCGAAGAGGAAATCCGCACGAGCGTCCCCTCGAAATCGATGACAGAGAAGCGGAAGTCGTTCGCGTTATATTTCGAGAATACCTCAGTACACGAAGTACGGGGAAAGTCGTTCAATATCTGCATTCCAAAAACATTCAAACCCGTAAGAATAACAACTGGTCACGACAAGCCATTGCCATCATCCTCTCTAACCGGACCTACCGGGGACGCGTAAGCTATGGCAATATCGAAACACAAGGCCTTCATCCTCCGATTATTGAGCCAGCTCTGTACTACAAGGCCAACTCCGTTCGAAAAAGAAAACGACGCAAAAGCAAAACCGGGACGGACGAATCATCCTGAAAAATTCCCTGACTGCTATACTGTTTTCCTAACATCAAATGCTGTTCATCCCGAAGGATTGATCTGTGTCAGAAGATTTTCGCATCGCTATAACCGGCCAAGCGGCTTTCGGAGAAGCCGTCCTTAAGAAACTACTTGAAAACGGAGAAAACATAGTCGGTATCTTCTGTCCTCCCGATAAAGAAGGACGCCCCGCCGATCCAATCAAAACACATGCGCTCGAAAACGATATCGAAGTATTCCAGTTCAAGCGCATGCGATCTCCCGAAGCCATAGAAGCTTTTGCGGCAGTTAACGCGGACCTCGGGGTGATGGCATTCGTGACCGACATCGTGCCTCAGAAAATTCTTGATGCCCCAGGGCAAGGCACAATTCAATACCACCCCTCCCTGCTCCCGAAACACCGAGGCCCTAGCAGCATCAACTGGCCCATCATTCAGGGCGAAACTGATACCGGATTGACTATTTTCTGGCCCGACGACGGACTCGACACTGGCCCGGTCCTTATGCAGAAAAAAGTCGCCATCGGCCCCGACGATACACTCGGCACCATCTACTTCGACAACCTGTTTGACATGGGCGTAGATGCGCTGGCCGAATCCGTTCAACTCGTGAAAGAAGGTAAAGCTCCACGCATCGAACAAGATGAATCCGCGATGACCTACGAAGGCTGGTGCAAAGCCGAAGACACGAGAATCGACTGGGGAAAACCAATCGACGAAGTCTACAATCTGGTTCGCGGAGCCGATCCCAGCCCAGGATCCAACACGACTGTGAATGGAAACCCCATTCAATTCTACGACGCCGAGAATGCTCCAGGAGAACACGATCACGTCCCCGGAACTATCATATCCATCTCAGAAACGGGAATCATCATCGCCGCAGAGGGAGGCACTTTGATAGTTGGCAGAGTAAAGCCGTCAGGAGGGGGGAAACTCGCAGCACAAAAGTGGGCGGTCGATAACGGCATCGAAGCAGGACAACGCTTCGGAGCCTAACGCTGTAAATCAGCTTTCACGAAGTTCCGGGTTCTCCACATCCACCACTTCTTCACGCCCATCGAATCCTCCAGTCATATCGAAGTCATCCTCACGCTCAGGAACAGACAATTCTGAATCCGATACCGCTGATTCCACCGATGCCTCCACCTCGCCCGATTCCCCCGAGGCCTCTTCGGTCTCCGTATAGTCCCCATGCGCCACCGACCCGTTCGTATACTCCTGCTCGGAATCCTCATCCATATCCGCAGTCTCATCGCCGCCCGGCATAATCTCATTCTGGTCCTCTGGATACCAGTCATTGATCACGCTCGAATCAGGCTCCACATTGTACTCCCCGTCATCGTAGTCATCATCGTAGTCATCGGCACCTTCGGTGCTACTGTCAGATTCATCCTCATCACCCACCAGCTTTTCAATATACCCCTCTACATCCACCTTCTTCAGAGAGTCCAGTTCCTTCTTCATAGGATTCAGCTCAGTCGCGATTTCCCGCTGCGCTTCAGCCATGTACTTCTTGATATCCCGGAAAGTTCGCACAGAGACCTTCGCGAAACCGGGAAATTTTTCAGGACCAAGGATCATTAACGCAACGCCCCCAATGAATATGATTTCGAACATTCCAATAGTACTAAACATCAGGAACCGTCCTCGCCGTCATTTTCGTGCCTATAAATCAGATGCGACGCCCAAATACTGATTTCATACAGGACGAGCAGCGGCATCGCCATGAGTATCAAAGTGATGGGATCCGGGGGCGTCAACACTGCGCACATTACGAAAATACCTATTATCGCCACCTTACGATAATCCTTCAAGGCTTGAGGTGAAACGACTCCCAGATAAACAAACACAAGTACCACAATCGGAAACTGAAATGCTATCGCAAAACCCATCACACCTTTAAATATATGGGTGATTGTAGCACTTAATTGAAGTTGCGTAACCAGCCAGTCAGGTGCCATCGACATCAAATACGGCATGATAAATGGAAACACTCCAAAGAACGCCGTGAGCATCCCAAACAGTCCCAATATTGCGGAGCTGAACAGAGCAAATTTTACGACGCGACGTTCCTTGGGTTTCAATCCGGGAAATACAAAGGCACATATCTGATATACGACATAAGGAAGACCAACGATGAGCGCCGTGTAAAACGCGATCTTGAACTTGACCAAAATAGGCTCAGTCATCGTCAAACTGACCCATTCTATCCCTTCTCGCTCCAACGGCATTCGCACGGAATCGATAATTCTATTCGAACCCATATATCCGAATACAGCAATTATCAGAAGCAGAATACAGCATCGCACCATCCGCAAACGCAGCTCGCCCAAATGCCCGATAAACGTCATCCGCGCTGCTTCGTCGTCAGCGATTTCTTCGTCTTCTTCTTGTGTGATAAGTTCGTTGTTCATTCGGAAATCATAGCGATACCAGCTATGCTCAAGTTGAAAGATCCGCTATACAGATCCATGGTATCACAAATACGCGCTGAAAATCAGGACGTCCATCCAGACTTAAAACAGCGCCTGCTGCTCAGAATTCACTTCGGCCGATTCCTTGGATACCGAAGAATTGGAATGATTCCCACCCCTACCATCGTTTTGCTCACTCTTAAACAGCGGTCGTTGCTGTCCGGTACCATTCTGCATCCAGTCTTTCAGCACTTTTCCAGGCTTAAACGAGGCTACCCGCTTCTCCGGAATTGGTACCTCGACCCCGGTCCGCGGATTCCGACCGACACGCGAATCGCGCGCCTTGACTTCAAAAATCCCGAAATTGCGGATCTCAAGCCTATTGCCCTCGACCAATGTCTCCGTTATCGTGTCAAACATCGCCTGCACGATATCCGCCACTTCATTCTGCGTCATACCCAGCTTGGATGCAACCTGAATCACAAGTTCACGCTTTGTCAAAGATATCTCCCTACCATACCGGAATCTACACCTGCGGGCCTACTCAACGGAGCATCGACTTAAACGAGTCTACGTACGCTTGCCCAAACGGAGTGAATATCAGTACCCCGGCCACAACAGCAATAAGCACCACGGCTATGGCCATATTAGTTTTCGCTTTGTCCGACATACCCCCGCCGCCGCCGCCCAGCTGAACACCGCCGACTTCTTCCATCTGGATTTTTTCGCCCCCTTCTGCGCGCCCCTTCTTGTCCTCGATTTGACCCAGGGTCTCATTGATCGAGATAAAAGATCGATGCCACTCGCCCTGCAGCTTCTTCACCGCCACTTCTGACTGTGAGTAAATCGACTCCAGATTTGTCGATGTCGCAACAATCTGCATCGTATTCTTGTCTATCTTATAGTCCGACTGGATTGCATCTTTCAACACATTGTGCTCACGCGCAAGTTTACTCTTCACCTTGAGAAACTGGTTCTCAAGCTGCGCCTTGTTCACTCCGGGACTCGGATAGGCACTCAATATCTGGTTGAACAAAAGCCAGTCATTCATAAATTCGCGAACCATACTGACCCTGCGACTGAGCTCGTCAATCACCTTCTGTTGCTTCTTACCTATTTTCGCAGCCACGATTAAGGATGCTCCTTCACAATTGGTTGGATCAATTCAGGAAGGATAATTTATCACACAAAGAATTCCATGTCAAACTCCTCACACCTCATAAGTACCCATCAATAAGCCCTTTACAACACGACACGACCGATGGGTTTCTCAGCAACACTCCTGGGAAGCATATTTCAGCTCTGTGCGGCGACACTCATGTTCACAAAGTTCTCGATCAGCCTCTTGCCGCAACCCGTCAGAATGCTTTCAGGATGAAATTGGAGCCCCCACACAGGTAGCGTTCGGTGAGCCAAAGCCATGATTTCACCCTCCTCAGTCTCCGCGATTATTTCCAGCTCATCCGGACAAGACTCGCGCTCCACAATCAGCGAATGATAACGAGTCGCTTCGAACGTCGATTCCACGCCATCGAAAATGGCATTTCCATTTTGGGTGATGTCACTGACCTTGCCGTGCATTATACGATCTGCGCGAACCACATTGCCGCCAAACACCGCCCCGATACTCTGATGACCCAGACAGACACCCAGGATCGGAACACTACCCGCCAGTGCGCCAATCACCTCCTTGGAACAACCAGCTTCATTCGGAGTACAAGGCCCCGGAGACACCACAACAGCGTCAGGCCCAAGAGCACGTACTCCCTCCGCATCAATTTTGTCGTTGCGAATAACCTTGATGTCCGGATCGAATTCCCCGATATATTGAACAAGGTTATAAGTAAACGAATCGTAGTTATCGATGAGTACGATCATGAATCAAGTCCTTTCTCCGCGAACTCCACGGCCAGAAACATAGCCTTCGCCTTGTTCTGCGTCTCTTCATATTCACGCGCGGGATCACTGTCGTAAACAATCCCGGCACCCGCCTGCAAGTAAGCAACACCATCCTTCACGATCATCGTCCGGATTAATATACACGTGTCCATGTCCCCCGAAAAACTGATATATCCGCAGCCGCCGCTGTAAGGCCCCCGCCGCAGCGTCTCCAGCTCATCAATGATCTCCATCGCACGTATCTTCGGGGCTCCGCTCACCGTACCCATGGGAAATGTCGCCTTCAGCGCATCGTAGGCGTCCGCATCCTCACGCAAGTCACCCTCCACCTGGCTCACAATATGCATCACATGCGAATAGCGTTCCACCGTTTTCAGGCGTGTCGGCTCCACACTGCCAATCCTGCTCATACGACCGATATCATTTCGGCCCAGATCGACCAGCATAATGTGCTCTGCAAGCTCCTTCGTGTCCGCCATCAGGTCCACTTCAAAATCCAGATCCTCCTGTGGCGTGCTCCCTCTGGGTCGCGTCCCGGCGATGGGGCGTACCATGCACCGATCCCCCGTCACTTGTGTCATAACCTCCGGACTCGAGCCCACCAGATGAAATTCCGGGAATTGCATCAATATCATATAGGGGGATGGATTCACGCACCGCAGCGCACGATAAAGATTTAACGGCGAAGTATACACATCGCGCTCAAAACGCTGCGAAAGGACGACCTGAAAAACGTCCCCAGCGCGAATATACTCCTTCGCCTTCTCCACGATCTCGCAGTACTCTTCTTCAGTAAAATTCGACCGTATCGTCGTGTCCACATCACCAGAATGCAATCGCTCCTGCGAGACCACCAGCGGCTGCTTCAATATCGCTTCCAGAGCATCGATTTTACGTACGGCTTCATCGTATGCCGAATCCACATCGCCCTGGATATGAGCGTTCGACACAATCATAAGTTTATTCCGGACATGATCGAAAATCAGGATCGTGTCTGTGACCACCCAGTACATATCCGGCAGTTTCAACTCATCAGGATTCTCGTCCGGCAAAACCTCAATGGATCGAACTTCATCGTAAGACATGTACCCCACCGCGCCCCCGTGGAAAACGGGCAGGCCCTCAACCTCCACTGGCGTATACACTGACATCAGTTTCCGAAGTTCGTCCAGCGCATCGTTGGATTCGAAAGTTTCAACTGCGCCATCACGAGATATCGTTACCTGATTGCCCTTGGATTTAAATATGATCGAAGGATTGGAACCCAAAAAAGAATAACGGCCGATCTCCCCCTGCTCGACACTCTCCAGCAGAAAGGTATAAGACTGACCCTTCGATATCTTCATGTACGCGGATACAGGTGTTTCCAGATCCGCCATGATCTCTCTATACACAGGCACAAGCGTGCCCTTTT
>DTSJ01000411.1 GCA_012965445.1 Candidatus Hydrogenedentota bacterium | reverse complement strand
GACAATGACCGACGATACACGGACGCGATTCTGTATCGAAACGGCAAGCCTGAGCATACCGAGGGCTATTGCACGGACGTTTACTTTGAAAACGCAATAGACTTCATCTCGCGTAAAACAGACAACAACGAGCCCTTCTTCACCTACATAGCCACCAACGCGCCACACGGCCCTTTTCACGATGTACCCGAAACCCTGCGCAAAGACTACGAAAACGAACCGCTTGAAGACCTTTTCGTTCCAAAAGTAAACGAGAGAAGACTGCGCGGAGAGAAAGACAAACTGGGGCGAATCGCCGCCATGATCACCAATGTCGACGAAAACGTCGGACGCTTGTTCGCATTTCTCGAAAGAAAGAATCTCATCGAAAACACGCTCGTCATTTTTCTGACCGACAACGGCCCCAACACTGCCCGCTACGTCGGCCAGTTCCGTGGAAAAAAATCTGATGTCCTTGAAGGCGGTATACGCACCCCTCTGTGGCTGCATTGGCCTTCAAAATTACCTGCCGGCGCGAAACGCGACACTCTGGCAGCACACATAGACCTCATGCCCACGATTCTCGACATCTGTGAAGTCGACCCGCCTGAGAACGTAGCCCTGGACGGACGCAGCCTCCTGCCGATTCTTCTGAACGCAGCAGCACCTTGGGAAGAACGCACGCTCACGATTCAGACCCACCGCGGCACGCAGCCGCAACGCTATCACAACTTCATGACGCGCGATGATCGCTGGAAACTTGTACATCCCAGCGGCTTTGGGAAGCAGCGCTTCGAAGGCGAACCAAACTTCGAGCTGTATGACCTGCAGAACGATCCCGGCGAAACAAGCGATCTTGCCTCGAGCGAACCCGACATCCTTGATCGACTCAAGGAGATCTACGACATCTGGTTCGATGACGTTTCTTCAACCCGCCCCGACAACTATGCCCCGCCGCTAATTCAAGCAGGCACCCCCCACGAAAACCCGACGGTACTTACGCGACAGGACTGGATCTCTGAAGCATGGGGCCCACAGGCAAACGGACACTGGAACGTCGACTTCCGAAGCGAGGGCGAATACGATGTCCTCATCCGCTTCTACAAGGAGACTACCGCGGATCGAGTTACTCTCCATGTCGGCGAAAGCACATACGACATGGCCGTGCCTCCCAAATCACGGTCAATCACCTTCGAGGCAATTGGAATAATGGAATCCACCCACAGAATATTCGCCGATGTCCACGAGGATAAAACGGTGACCTCCCCGTATCAAATCGAGATCCTACGCAAATAGTGGGTTAAATCCTGTAGTCAGTGGAAGGGAATACTTCCCGGCTCCGGTCTTTTTCCGCACACAACACCTTTATATATATGAACGCGAGTGTTGCGGCGAATCGACCCTTCTGTAGACCGGCAGTTTTCGTAGAAGCCACGGGAAATGAGAGGTATTTACTTGACAAAAAATTGTGTGTCTTGTTTACTAATAAAGAGTTAGAAAAGTTTCGATGTGTTCAGCGAATTTCCAATCGTGCGCAGACTCGATGATCGTAGTTCCGCTATTATTTCCCCTATATTCCGCTCTTGTCCTTTCCTTTGGCGTATCATAGGACGGTTCAGCTCGGTCTATTGCATGTTTTTGCCGTGTAAGTGTACCCCAGCGTGAATCTGGAGGGCCTGGTTTGGATTTTTCGTCTGATCCGACTTTTTTCCCGAAGGAAATGTGGCCTCGAGGGACTCGCACGAAGGAAGATAAAATAATACTATATGTAGAGAAAATATAAGTCTGGCCGAAAATAACGAAATTTCGGTCCCTCATTGAACCGCACGTAAGTAATTATTTCAATTAAATCAATTGTAGTATATTCACTACTGTTTTCTAGACTGTTACACTTTACAATCGGGCGACGATGGACGAATTCGTCAATCTCGTGTATACTTTAATTAACTAAGCCGTACGGGCTGCGGTTTGGTGCGTATCATGCAAGATAACGAGTGCGGATGTGCAGTTCATTCAAATAAGGGAGAGTCAACGATGACAGATTCTCAGGATAAATATAATCAAAAGCACAATC
>DTSJ01000410.1 GCA_012965445.1 Candidatus Hydrogenedentota bacterium | reverse complement strand
CTCAATCGAACTAATTGTTTTTTGCGCTTGGTGATACGCCAGTGGACATGAATTCCCGGGCAATGCGTTGTATGATCAGTTTGTGAGCTTTTTTGCAAGAAATGCATTTACTGTCGCTAGGATATCCGCAGGAAGTCGCCGCGAAATTTATGCAGGAACTTGAAACCTTTGAGAACGAACCCGAATATCGTATAGGCATCTGGCGCGTCCTGGCGCGTGCGGCGACTTCGCCCGATGAACGGGAATCGTGGGTATCGAGAATCAAAGAGGCCTTTCTCGACGAAGGCGGTTCTGATCGTCTGCACGCCTCAGAAACACTCGCGAAGTTGAATGAAGTCATTGCTCCAGAAAATCGTTCAGCGTATCTCGATGCGGCGGGAAAAGGTGACGGCCCCTTCGAGGCGTTTACCCGATGCCTGCTGATTCATTCTGGAGAATCTGAGCAGGAGACCGCGCTCGCGAATTTGTTGGGCACCTCTGATGAGCGAACCCGTCAATGCGCGGCCTATGCATTGCGCCATGTGGACTCGGTCACGCCGGATACCCTTCAACGCCTAAAAACGACATGGGAAGCGGAGTCGGAAGATTCGCTGGCAAAAGTGTATTTACTGGGGTCGCTGTATCGCCATAGCGCAGAGGATGCAAATACAGTCGAGCTGAAAGCCGAACTCCTGCGTTACGCGCAGACAGGTGACAAAGGGCAGAAGTACGAAGCCATCGCGGTGCTAGGAGGATTCGGAAACGAAAGCGATTTGACCGTATTGGTTTCGCTTTTGGACGACCCCGAAGTAGATATTCGCGTTGGGGCGGCACACGCCATCCTGCGGATTGAAAGACGCATACCCCATTCCCTGGCACTACTGGACTGGATCGCGATCATCGGTTACGCATGTGTCATGCTCGGTGTGGGCTGGTACTATTCGCGCCGTACGAAAACCGCCGAAGAATACATGCTCGGAGGACGGCACATGCGCCCGTTAATTGTCGGGTTCTCAATGTTCGCCACGCTGTTGAGTACGCTTAGCTATCTGGCCATCCCGGGAGAGATGATAAAACACGGCCCGATGATTCTATCGCAATATGCAATATACCCGGTGACATTTCTCGTAATTGGATATATCTTGATTCCTTCCATCATGAGGACGCGCGTAACCAGTGCATACGAAATTCTGGAAATCCAGCTTGGATTGAGCGTTCGTATGCTGGGTTCTATATTCTTTCTTTCTTTGCGATTTCTCTGGATGGCACTCATCATTTACGCAACGAGCAGCAAAATTCTAGTGCCGTTAATGAATTGGGACCAATCAATGGTACCCGTCGTATGCGTCGCAATGGGTATCGTAACCGTGGCCTACACCTCGATGGGCGGCATTCGCGCGGTGATCATCACCGACGTCATTCAAACATTCATCCTGTTTGGCGGCGCATTTCTGACACTATCGATCATCACAGTAAAAATGGGCGGTGTTTCTCAATGGTTTCCCCAAGCGTGGGACACCACTTGGGATCCTCCGAAAATAATGTACGACCCAGCGGCGCGCCTCACCGTCATGGGCGCGATGACCAGTTCCGCGATATGGTATATATGTACGGCAGGTTCTGATCAAGTGGCCATCCAGAGGTATTTGTCAACACGCGATGCGCAAGCCGCGCGCCGGGTCATGCTGACCTCACTCTGTACCGATGTCCTGACGGGGACGTTCTTGGGATTGTTGGGCCTGGCGCTTTGGTCATACTTCCAAGTGAATCCCCACATGCTGCCGGATGCGTATCAAACCTTGCAGAGTGCCGATACCCTGTTTCCGCGATTCATCGCGCTAGGCTTGCCGGCCGGCGTCAGCGGTCTCGTGGTTGCAGGTCTATTGGCGGCGGCCATGTCGAGCCTTGATTCATCCATCAACTCCATCGCCACCATCGTCACGGTGGATCTTCTCCGGCGGCACTTGGCGCCGCTGCGTGACGATCGTTACTATTTGCGGGCCGGCCGCTGGATTGCCACCGGGGCGGCCTGCCTGATCTACCTTGCCGCCCTGAAAACCATCGATGACGAACTGTACGAAGCGGCCGAC
>DTSJ01000409.1 GCA_012965445.1 Candidatus Hydrogenedentota bacterium | reverse complement strand
ACCGAGTTGATTCGAATCAACGATTCAGTCGTTGCGGGGAAGGGCCAGCTGAAGATCTGCAACGTGTCAAAGGATATTCAGAAAGTATTCAAGATCACCAATTTCGACAAGCTATTCGATATACATGAAGAAGACCTCAACGAGTGCCTCCGCCGTTTTCAGCGCGCGATCGACCTGACACGCGAAGAAGAAGAATGGGCGAACAAGAACAAGAACAAGAACTTCTAGCCCGGCTATAGTCGTATCGAATCAACCCTCCTTGCGCGCATACACGCGTCGGGAGGGTTTTTCAATTCCTGTCGAATTTGGAATGAATTGTGATACCCTAACCGCCTGTTTTCGAATCGAAGCTGCACGAAATTGAGGGGATAGTATGAAAGAGTTTCAAGGAAAAGTTGCGGTCGTTACGGGCGGTGCCAGCGGTATCGGACGCGCCATGGCGGAACGCTTCGCCGAGGAAGGCATGTGCATCGTCCTGGCCGATATCGAAACTGACACGCTAGAAAAAACCGCCGCAGAATTGCGCGCCGAAGGTGCCGAAATCCTGTCCGTCGTGTGTGACGTGTCCAAAAAAGAAGATGTCGAGCGGCTCTCTCAGGAAGCCGTCAAGGCTTACGACACCGTCCATATCCTTTGCAACAACGCCGGCGTCGGAGTAGTGGGGTTTACTTGGGAAATCGACCTCGACGATTGGGAATGGGTTCTGGGCGTGAACCTTTGGGGAGTAGTATATGGCACTCACTACTTCACGCCCATTATGATCAAAAATGGCGATCCCTGCCACATTATAAATACCGCATCAATGGCCGGACTAGTCAACGGTACCAGCATGTCACCCTACTACACGTCCAAGCACGCAGTCGTCAGCATCTCCGAAAGCATGCACAAAGAACTCGAGACGCTCAATTCCAACGTCAAAATATCTGTGCTCTGTCCGGGCTGGGTCAATACTCGCATCCACGAAGCCGATCGAAATCGACCGGCAGGGTCCCAGGAAATCGACGAGTCCGACACAATTACACTTCAGTTTCGCGAAATGTTCGAACAAAGTCTCAAGGAAGGCCTCGATCCCGCGCACGTAGCGCAGATGGTGCTGGATGCCGTCGTCGCAGAACAGTTTTACATTCTCCCGCATGCACATCTCAAAAACGGCATCGAAACGAGAATGCAGGACGTACTTCAAGTCCGCAACCCCACCATCACAGTACCTCAGATAGATTAGAGAAATTCGGGACAGGCATGCGTATCGTAGCCGACGAAAACATCACGTGTGTTCGAGAAGCCTTCAAAGCACTCGGTGATTTATCTGTCTTTCCTGGGCGATCATTAACTCTGGAGAATGTCCGTGACGCGGATGTGCTTATAGTCAGATCCGTAACTCGCGTCAACGAATCCCTCCTTGCGGGAAGTCAAGTGAAGTACGTCGGCACCGCAACGAGCGGCCTCGACCACATTGATGTCTCATATCTGGCCCAAAACGATATCGGCTTCAGTCACGCGCAAGGCGCGAACGCGCAAAGCGTTGCAGACTACGTAATGGCTGCGCTGCTCGAGGCAACGGCATCGCGTTCAGCCAATCTCGCCGAAATGACCTGCGGGATTGTCGGATACGGGCATGTCGGTTCTAATGTTTATCAACGTCTAACCGCGCTGGGCGTCCAATGCTCCGTATACGATCCTCCGCTCGCTCAGGAATCCAAAGACGACTTCTTCTGCGACTGGGACTCCATACTAGAGTGCGAAGCTATCACCTTCCACACGCCCTTGTCCAAAGAAGACCCCTACCTCACACGCCACATGGTTAACGATGATTTTATGAATGCGATTGCTCCCGCCACGATTCTGATCAACACCTCCAGAGGCGAAGTCATGGATACACAGGCGCTCATCGATGCCAAGATCGAGAGTCCCGACCTGTTCTACGTCTTTGATGTCTGGGAAAACGAACCGAACATCAATCTCAATCTTTTTGAGTTGACTGACATCGCGACATCCCACATCGCGGGATATTCCTGGGACGTAAAAATAGCCGGAACACGTCAAATGTTCGACGGCCTGTGTAAACATCTT
>DTSJ01000408.1 GCA_012965445.1 Candidatus Hydrogenedentota bacterium | reverse complement strand
ATCTGATATCTAAGTGACAAGGAGAACAAGTTATGGGTGATACGGGAAAGAAGGATAAAGGGAAAAAAGAGCAACAGAAAAAGGCCAAACGTACTCCGAAGGAAAAACGAAAAGATAAGAGGGATAAGAAGAACAAGAAATAGATTGTTGGCGTGCCGGTCGGCGAACGAGTAAATACGAACGACAACCCTTAAGCAAAGAATATAGAAACACTGCGGAAGTTCATAGCGATTCTGAATTACTTCGCCCTCATCAATGCACATGACGAGGGTTATCGGTTACAACAATTACTCGTCGCGCAAAGTTACGGCAAACACGCTGGCTTTGTTGAGATGAATACGCAACATATACTTGCCCTCGGGCAGGTCGGCGAGCGTCTTTTCATTCCATAGCACCTCATGCTGAAAGCTGTCTCCCGTAATGGGCAGGGCGTCGTCCTTGCTGAAGCCCTCAACTCGGTACCCGTGGTCATCGAGGATTTCTAGCCGGATTCGCGCGCGCTCAGCGTTGGCGTTAAGCGTGATACGCTCGATACCCGCCAACGACACCGGCCTCATGGTAACCTGTCCAACGTTACGCTTGGGGGCTTTCAACGTAGCCTGATCGCTCACAGGAACCGGACGCAGTCCAGCAAAGCGGTCCCGGGGAATCGTAAAGAAGCCAATCCCACTGCCTTGTTGTGTATCGTCGGCCCCCGTTGCGCCCTGCGAATAAGCACCATAGTAAAAGCGAATCTCGTCGTCCAGGATTACGGGTGTCGAGTTCGTGAATATGGAACCAAGTTCGAAATTCTTCGCACCCTCTCGAGAAAAAAAGAAGGTATCGCGGAAAGGTCTATCCCAATCCAGCCCGTCGTGACTTACCATCAGCTCAATATCCATCACCCCGCCGTTCTCGGCGCGATTCAGAACCTGGGCCAGACAAAAATGATAACCCGCGTACTCAAATACAGGAGCCGTATGAAATTCCACGTGGGGCGCGTCAAACTCGTCAGGACTCAAAATTAGCTCTGGCTCGGACCAGTTGATGAAATCCTTACTCTCGCTGCGACCGATACCATGTTTCCAGAACATGCCCCCATCGGGACCATCAATCCACATCTTAGCGACATCGACCCAAGTTTCCCGTGTTGAATCGTAGTAGACATCATGGGCATCGGCAATCGACAGCGGCACCGCCCATTCGCGGCCCGGTTCATTTTGAAATGGCACCGGATCCTCGTAATCGCCATACGCGGTCGTCATAAGCGGCATCGGCACATCAGGCTTTGTCCAATGAATGCCGTCCGGCGAAAAGGCCACGAATAGTCCAGGCAGACTCACATCACTTCCTGTACTGAAATCGAAGTACGCCATCTTATAGCGTTTAGCCGGGTCCGTATCGCGCGGGTCCACGACCACCGCATTGCCGTAGCGAAGTGAATGCCCTCCGTTACCGACCATGACAATGTTGGTACGCTTGCTATCGCCGTAGGGATACAGTTTCAGATTAGGCTTCGTCCAATTGATACCATCCTTCGACTCGGCATAGCAGGTCACACATTGCGGCTGCGGTGAGCCCGGGCCGCCATAAGCCTGATACCAAGCCTGATACCGTTTCGTGTCCGGGTCATAGTGAACGTTCGTCCACGCAATCGCCACCTCCCAAGGTTTCGTCTCTGCAATGACTGGATTCGATTGGTTACGCTTAGTCGGATGCAGGAACCGCTCCGTCCCCGCCCGATAAAGCACATGGCGGTCGTCCACAAGCAGCAAGGTCTGTGAGGATGGCTCCGCGAACGCGACGGAACCCGAATAAGTAAAGTACATACACAACGCAACAAAGGTACCGCGAAAAATAGAGGGGGAACTCATGCAAACCTGCCTCGAAATGTTGGAATACCCAGATTCATGAGGTAAGTTTAACGAATTTGCCTCTTCAATTTGAACCACGACATCACGTCGTTTTACGTGGAAAGAACTCAAGAAATTCGGTCGAGGTACCGCTTAGCTGAGGGTGTTAAAATTATTGCCCACGGCCTTTGGTCAATATTTACAGGCATTTTTCGATTTCTTGCCAATCTATAAATTTGC
>DTSJ01000407.1 GCA_012965445.1 Candidatus Hydrogenedentota bacterium | reverse complement strand
TGAATGGTCATGGTGATATTGACGAGACTGTCGGCATCGCCTATGTGAAAATTCGGATCTGCAGGATCTATGGGATTGCCGTCGGCATTGAATACGAATGGTGGATGAGGCAGGAGTATGTGTGCGAAGACGAAGGCCGGGGATTGGTAGTCCTGGGCGATGTGTGGGATTCGATTCAAGGCTTCGATTTGTTTCGCACGGTGTGTATCGAATGCATTTTGCATCTGTATGTCCATGAGGAATTCATGAACCGGGGTTTGCCCGAGTAGTTTCAATTCGAACTGGTTCAACCGTCCGACGGAGGGGATCTCGAAGTACTGCATTCCAGCCCTGTTTGATCCGAGATAGGTCGCATTCAGCCCGATCGTAGAGTAACCGAGCTTTTGCAGTATCTTTACGAAACGATTTTGATAGTTGAACAACATCACCCATTTTTCGTCGTGGCTGTTTTCCAAGTTGTTCGACGCGACGAATTCTTCGAGCGTGTCCATGTTAAAGGTGGAGGCTAGGGAAAAGATGGTTCGGATATAGTTTGATCTTGATTTGTCGGCAATATAGAAACCTTCGTTTCGCAGGAGATCCATGAATTTTTGGGCGGGGTACTGGTAGAGTTCTTCGAGAACGTCGGCACGGCCGTAGCCGTCCAGCACGATGTAGTATATGTTTGGCCGTTCTACCCCTTCGGTGATTTCGACAGTTGGATCTTCGTAAACGATCAGCTCTCCTTGTGAGCGGGTCTCTATCACATTTCGCGCGACAGCCCAGAGGGGAAATGCGAGGGCAACGCAGGCGGCGATGTTGAAGAATACCGTGGCGGGGTCCCAGTTTTTTTTGCTCTTTATGACGAAATAGACGAGCCAGTTTACGAGGACAGTAATCAAGACCAGTTGCGCGGAGTAGAGTGAATAGAGGTTGTACGAGAAGAAGAGCAGGATTCCGATGGAAATGATAGATGCTGCTTTAGCGGGATTCTTGAGAATTCGCGCCAGGGCTGCGAAACTTAGAGTGGCGACAATCAGGACGGTAATAAGGCTGCGAAGGGCTTCCGAGAACGACAGCTGCTGGATGTTGGACGCGTAGAATGATACTACTGCATGCAGTGCAAAAAGCAGAGGATGTATTGGAAATCGCGCTATTGATCGAAAAGTTTCCAACACCGGGACTTCCCCTAAATCAACCTGTCGTCCAATGTAGTGTCCGACAGCACGACGCATGGACACCGAAGTTCGTGGGAAAACGGTTGTATGCTTCTCTATTCATTTCGGATTACGATTACGATTTTGCCTACGGCCTGGCGGTTGACGAAGACATTCAGGGCGTCGACGTAGTTTTCGAGGGAGAATTTCTGGGAGACGAGGGGTTTGAGTTCTCCGGCTGAGTAGAGTTCGAAGAGGTCTTTGGTGTTCTGGATGTGTACTTCGGGCTCGCGACGTCGGAAATCTCCCCAGAACACTCCGACAAGCTGGCAACCTTTGAGTAGCGCGAGGTTGATGGGGTATTTGGGGATTGTTCCGCTGGCGAATCCGATTACGAGTAGACGGCCTTTCCAGTTGATACAGCGTGCGCACTGATCGAAGAGATCTCCTCCGACGGGGTCGTAGATTACGTCTGCGCCGACGCCTCCGGTGAGTTTTTTGACTTTGTCTTTGAGTAGACCGTCGCCGTAGTTGATGAGTTCGTCTGCGCCGGCGTTTTTTGCGACTTCAAGTTTTTCGTCTGTGCTGGCTGCTGCGATGACACGTGCGCCCATGGTTTTTCCGAGTTCGACGGCGGAGATGCCTACTCCCCCACTCGCGCCGAGTACGAGCAAGTTTTCTCCCGGCTGCAAATCTGCACGCTGTTTGAGCGCATGGTAAGAGGTGTGGTAAATCATTCCGAAGCCGGAAGCGATTGTGAAATCCATGTCGTCTGGAATTTTCGTGACACCTCCTGCGGGACAAACGACTTTTTCGGCCATGCCTCCGGTGCCGATCATGGCCATGACGCGGTCGCCTTCGACGAAATCGGTAACGCCTTCGCCTACTGCTGAAATGACGCCGGCGACTTCAGATGCCGGGGTAAAGGGGAAGGGT
>DTSJ01000406.1 GCA_012965445.1 Candidatus Hydrogenedentota bacterium | reverse complement strand
GTGCGGGAATCGGATGAGTTTCTTTATCGGGAGGATGATCATCATTGGTCGAGTTACGGGGATCGGGAGATTGCGAAGCTGATTGGCGATCAGGTCGAGGGCTATGACGGCCTGGATGCAATCCCCAGACGAAACTATACAGTCCTGGAACAGACGGTCATTGTTGAGGGTGTTGATCGAGGGGTCAAGTTGGAATTTGGGGAAGATGAGGAGGGCCTTTTCGTACCCGAACACTATCTTGATGTGTTGGCGGTTCGGGAGATCGCTGAGGACAGGACGTTGAGTCGGTATAGACCCTGGCATGAAAGCCCTGTTCTGTTGATCGGTGACAGTTTCGTGTACAACCTGAGCTGGGGGAACGACGGATTTGGAGCGGGTCTGCGTGACCACTTGTCTGAACGGTTGGGCTTTCCTATAGATACGATTGGAGTTGGCGGCGGCGGTGCGAACGGCGCGCGTGTGGAACTTGCGATTGACGATGGGCGCCTGGACGGAAAAAAGGTGGTGATCTGGTGTTTCAAGATTGTGAATCTGGTTCACGTGATAGATGGAAACGGATGGAAGATTGTTCCGCTGCCGAAGATGCTATCGGAATAATATGTTGCGACAGCCGAGTTGAGGGTCGTTTATTAGAGATAGCCGACGGCTTCGAGTGCCTCTTTTTCGCCTTCGGTGAGTACATCGACGGGTTCGGATTGGGCAGGGTCGGGATTGTGTACAGTGTCGGCGGGTCGGGGGGAGATTTCCGGGATGTTGAGCCTTCGGAGCTGGATGTGAGCGAGTCGAGTTTCGCCTCCCCTGAGAGCCTTTGCGCGAAAGGTGACGGATCTGGAGCGGATATTAATGCGTACTTCGAGGTGTTTAGGATTGTCGGAGACTCTTGTGATATTGAATGCCCATACAGGATCTTCCGTGCCTTCTTCGAAGAGTACGAAACGTGCGCGTCCAGAAAGGACACTGTAGTCAAACGTGAGAGCATAGGGGTGTCCGGAATCTTCGATGCTTGCGCTCATGTTGAATTCGGGACGAACATCGTTTAGGAGAACGCCTTCGCCGGCCAGCAATTCGGCGGAAACAGATTCATCACCGCTAACGACGTGCCGGAGCGCTCCCGTTCCGAAACGACTGACGCCAAGGGAAACTGAGTCCGGCGTATGTTGAGTCGTTTCCCATGAATAGGGTTTCCATCTGGGATTCATCTGGAGCAGCGTTTCGTGCATGGCTTTCGCGCGAATGGGGTCTGATTCGGCGAGGTTGGTCTCGCATTTCGGATCTTCGGCCATGTTGTAAAGGGATTTTTGAAAGGGCCAGTAGCGCCATGGGTGCATGGTGGATCGGTCGGCTTGAAAGTAATAGAGATATTTCGTACCGACAATGCTTGCGCCGGGGCTGTGATGGTCAAAACTTTCGCTGTATACGAAGCCGTCCAGATTCTTCTCACCGTGAAGTGCCGCGACGATACTTTTTCCGACGAGATCGTCAGGTTTTTCCAGGCTGTAGATTTCGCAGAGGGTGGGGTAGAGGTCGACGAGACTTGTGGGGCCGGAAACAGAGTGGGGGGGGAAGTCGGGGTGTTTTATAATCAGGGGTACGTGAATTTCCTCGGGCAACAGCAGTCTTCCGTGGCCCCACCAACCATGCAAATAGAATTGCTCGCCGTGATCTGCAGTGATAATCAACATGTCGGAATTGGGATCGTAATTGAGGGTTTCGAGGAGTTCGGGAAGGTAGTGGTCGGTATACCTGATCGATCCGTCGTAGAGATTTTTCAGATGCTGGTTGTCGTCAAATTCCAAATCGTGGGTTTCGGCGTAATACGGGAGGGAGCTTTCTATTCGTTCGCCGAGGTCATCGAGAGGTACACCGGTTTTTGATATATGACGCACGTAGGGAGTAGCCCTTGATATAAACTGCCATTCGAAGGGGTGGGGCGGGAGATATGGGAAGTGGACATCCATGGTATGTACGTAGTGGAATTCAGGTTTACCGTTGGAGTGGTATTTGTCTTTGATTTGACGGATCATGCCTTCGATGGAAATGCTTCCCTTGGTCTGGAGGTAGTGAGTGGTCTTATTCGCG
>DTSJ01000405.1 GCA_012965445.1 Candidatus Hydrogenedentota bacterium | reverse complement strand
AGATCGACAAGACCAAGCCGAAGGTCGGGGTGATCCTCGGTACTGGTCTTGGCGGCCTGACTCAGAAAATAAAGGTGCAGGCAACCATCAACTATGCAGACATCCCCCACTTTCCGATTTCGACGGTGGATGCCCATGCAAGCGAATTAATTATTGGAACGATTGCCGATAAACCAATCGTCGCGTTGTCGGGCCGCTTTCATTGTTATGAGGGCTACTCCATGCAGGAGGTTACCTTCCCTGTGCGTGTACTTAAAGCCCTCGGCGCGAAGACGCTGATCGTCTCGAATGCCTGTGGAGGGCTAAATCCCCAATTCGACGCCGGGGACATCATGGTCATCGAAGATCACATCAATTTCATGGGTGACAGTCCTTTGATAGGCCCCAACGACGATACTCTGGGTCCGCGATTTCCAGACATGTGTGAACCGTATACAAAGAAACTAGTCGAATTAGCTGAAACCGTTGCCCTTGATTTGGGCATAAATCTACAAAAAGGTGTATACTTGGGCTGTCCGGGACCCGCGCTTGAAACGCGTGCGGAATACCGTATGATGCGGATTATGGGCGCGGATGTGGTTGGTATGAGTACGGTACCGGAGGTGATCGTAGCCGTCCATTGTGATCTGCAAGTCCTTGGACTGTCAGTAATTACAGATAAATGCATGCCGGACGCACTGGAGCCTGTAGACATCGACAAAATTATCGCGATTGCGAATAGTGCGGAACCGAAATTGGCCAAAATAGTACGTGACTGTATTGCGAAAATGAAGTAAACTGCTAGTTGCTGGCGGGCACTAGTCCAGAGCCGGAATGAAAACGCAAGGGGCCATGGTCGTTAACTGTGGCTAAGGTGGCATTGTGACACTAAAAATTACGCGCGTAATGTTCATTTTGGCATGTATTACCATGGGACTCGTGTGGGTGGAGTATCTGCTTGGAATACGTGCTGAGGCACTGACCACCAATATGAACAATCTCTGGCGCCTTACTGGTGCCACAGGGGGAGCTTTTGCCGGTACCATCGTCCTGTTCTCTCTACGCTACGTGACACAGGAAATTTTCGAGCGCCTGTTTCCAGCAATTATTGCTATCGTACTCGCGATGGGCATGGGTTACGGAGTCGCCAAGTATGTGATGTACCTGATGCCGGAAGATATGGTTTCCCAGCAGGAAAGCCTGGATATTTACGTAACGTCTTCACTGGTACTCGTTTTTGGATTTATTGGTATTTCGCTGGGTCTTACCCGTGCCTCAAACTGGGAATCACTCCTTAGCGTGGTAAAACAGAGGGGTATGCTGCACAGCGGATCAAAAATCGTGGATACCAGCGCGCTAATTGACGGACGTATTTTTGAAGTGGCCAAAGCCGGTTTTATCGAGGGCACTCTGGTTGTGCCTCGTTTCGTGCTTCACGAACTGCAGCACATAGCCGATTCATCTGATCTGCTGCGCCGAACGAAAGGACGCCACGGCTTGGACATTCTCAAAGAAATGCAGGAAGATCCGACCGGAATTCAGATAGAGATACTGGACGACGATCCCGAAGAGTCTACTGAAGTAGACACAAAGCTGATGATATTGGCGAAACAGTTCGGTTCCAAAATAATCACTACGGATTTCAATTTAAACAAGGTCGCGCAGATCGAGGGTATCGAGGTACTAAATCTCAACGAATTGGCCAGCGCAATGAAACCGACTGCATTGCCCGACGAAGGAATGGACGTACGAATCGTCAAGGAGGGTAAAGAGGCCACCCAAGGTGTCGGATATCTAGACGATGGCACCATGATCGTCGTCGACGGCGGGCGGGACTTCGTAGGCCGCACGGTTTCAGTTCTGGTAACAAGCGTATTGCAGACCGCCGCAGGTCGCATGATTTTTACCAAAATGGACAAAGTCATCTCGGACGATTCACGGTAAGCCTTGTAATCGGGATTGCATGAAGGCAAAGACACAACTCATTATCGTAGCTGGCGGTCTGGGGACGCGTTTGAAACACTCTGAGCCCAAAGCGCTTGTTCCGCTTGTTGACTCGCCATTGCTCATTCATACATTGAACGCTTTTCAGAATCTCGACCTGACAAAAGACGCGATTATCGTATATCCTGGAGGTCACGAGTCCGCATTTGCAGGGGTGTTGAATACGGATTTCCCAGACGGGAATCTGACTCTCGTGGCCGGTGGCAAAGAGCGGTACGATTCCGTCGCGCTGGGCTTAAAAAAACTCTCCCCTGACACTGAAATAGTGTTGATCCACGATGCCGCACGCCCATTCGTACAGGAACAAACGGTTCGGGACGTTTTAGATGCGGCAATCCAGTTCGGTGCGGCCACCATTGCGATGCGATGCAAAGATACCATCCTGCAGGCGAACGCGGATGGTTTTCTGGAAGACACTCCAGATCGAAGCAGGCTGTGGGCGTGTCAGACACCGCAAGTGTTTCGACGCGAGATTATAGAGAAGGCCTATGCCTCGCCGAAACCGACGACCATTACCGACGACGCTACCCTCGTTCGTCAATCAGGGGTTCCAGTGCACATCGTCGAGAGTTCCCACACGAATCTGAAAATAACGACCCCGAATGATTTACAATACGCCGAGTTTCTAATCACGAAAGGACTGGTATGATTCGCGTTGGGCTCGGATACGACATACATCGACTCGAAGAAGGTCTCCCCTTGATTCTCGGCGGCGTAAGTATCCCGCATTCGAAAGGCTGCGTCGCGCACTCCGACGGCGATGCCCTGAGCCATACGATTACCGATGCTATTCTCGGCGCGGCGGCACTGGGGAACATTGGGCAGCATTTCCCTGACACCGATCCGAAGTATCAGGATTCGAACAGTCTGGATCTACTGCGCGAGTCTCATGCGATGCTTCAGGAAGCGGGCTATTCGATCATG
This sequence comes from Candidatus Hydrogenedentota bacterium, assembly GCA_012965445.1. The sequence continues at coordinate 4,829 of DTSJ01000405.1, read as the reverse complement.
AATATTGACTCCAACATTATCGCACAGCAGCCCAAGCTCAATCTGCATATCGATGCCATTCGAGCGAGTCTTGCTGGAACTCTAGAGATGGATGTCGATCGCATCTCCGTAAAAGCGAAGACGAACGAAAGCGTTGGCCCGGAAGGCCGCGAAGAAGCAATCAGCACACAAGCCATCGTTCTGATCCAATCCAATGCCTAAAGTAAGACTCGATACACTCGTGCAGCAGCGCATTGAGTGTTCGTTGTCGAAGGCGCAAGGGCTGATTCAGACTGGTAAAGTGCGCACGCCCGACGGCACTCCGCTCCGCACCGCAGGCGAATCAGTGGACGACGAAATCGAACTGAGCATCGATGAAGGATCGAAATACGTCAGCCGGGGGGGCCAAAAACTTGAGGCCGGAATCGAGAAGTTTCCTTTCTCTGTCAAAGGGCAGGTCGCAATCGATGTCGGCGCTTCGACAGGCGGATTCACCGACTGCCTTCTGCAAAACGGCGCACGCAAGGTATACGCCGTCGATGTCGGCTATGGCCAGCTAGACTGGAAACTCCGGCAGGACCCGCGGGTCGTGGTAATGGAGCGCACGAATATTCGAAACGTGACTCCCGACGATCTCGACGAGATCCCCGCCGTCTTCGTGGCAGACTGCTCGTTTATTTCCCTCAAACTCGTCGTGCGCGCGCTTGTCCCTCTCCTCGCAGAACAGGCCGAAGGCATCGTACTCATAAAACCCCAGTTCGAAGCGCGCAAAAACCAGGTCGGCGAAGGCGGGGTCATCCGCGATCCTGAAATTCACCGAGAAGTCATCGAGAATGTATCCAACGAGGCAGTCACGTTGGGTTTCAGTATTGTCGATGTGATACCCTCCCCGATAGAAGGTCCGGCGGGCAACAAGGAGTTTCTGGCCTGCCTGAAACGCGGGGGATGAGGGATCTATGCTGCACACATTGCGCATTCAGAATTACGCGTTGATCGACGATGTCGAGATGCAGTTTACCAAAGGGTTCAACGTACTGACGGGCGAAACGGGCGCGGGAAAATCCATCGTCATTCACGCGCTGAATCTCGTCCTCGGCGCGCGCGCCTCAAGCGATGCTGTCCGCTCAGGAACGAAACAAGCGAAAATCGACGCGATCTTTCAGGTCACGCATCCGTCAGCAATTCTACAGAGCCTCCTCTCGGAAAACGCTATCGAACTCGAGGAGGACGAGCTGCACATCACGCGTATGGTCTCTGCGGAAGGGCGGAGCCGGGCCTATGTCTGCGGTTCACTCCTGCCCGTCAGCGTTCTCGCGGCAATCGGCGACGAGTTGATCGATCTCCATGGTCAACACGAACACCAGTCGCTCCTCCGACCCGACAGACAGCGCGATGTACTCGACAGCTATTCGGCATCCCTCCCACTCCTGGATAAACTTCACAACGCGGCACGCTCCTTGACCGACACGCAAAAGCAGATCGCAGAACTTGAATCCACGGATCGCGAACATACCCGGCACATGGAATTCCTCAAATTCGAACTCGAAGAAATCGAGAAAGCTGCGCCGGAGCCGGGTGAAGACTTGACGCTGGAGTCCATGCGAAATCGCATAACGAATACGGAGGCAGTTTGTCAGGCGACCGCGCGTATCGGAGAAAGCCTGTCAGATTCAGAGTCCACACCGGCAGCAACGGATCAGATCGGCACTGCGAGCCGTGAACTCGAAAACCTGAGCACACTCGATCCCGCCTACACACCCATTCTCGAAGCGATGGAGGACATTCGTGAGCAGTTGAACGCACAGATGGCTGAAATTCAGCAATTGTTCGACTCAATCGAATACGATCCACAGGAACTCGACGCGATCAACGTGCGGCTGAATCTTATCCGCGACCTGAAACGTAAATATGGCGATACGCTGGAAACCGTACTCGCCTATGCTGATGAAGCACGCGGAAAAATTGCGGCCTACGAAGACCGCGACTCAAACTTGAGTAGTCTCAAGGAGCAGGAAACGCTCCAACACGAAAAAGCCCAGAAGATCGCACGGAAACTTTCCGCCGAACGACGGAAGAACGCGCAGAAACTGGCACCCCGAATCACGACACTTTTGCAGGATCTGGGCATGGACGGCGCTTCTTTTGACATCGAGTTCAAGGAGACGTCGCTGGGCCTCTCAGGGATTGACGAAATCGAGTTTCGGCTCATGGCCAATCCGGGCGAGCCTGCTAAAGCGCTCCGGCAGGTCGCGTCAGGCGGAGAAATCTCGCGTATCATGCTTGCCATCAAGTCCGTTTTTGCCGAAACCGACGCGATCCCTACATTGATATTTGATGAAATTGACACCGGAGTCGGAGGTGCCGTGGCGAATCAGATTGGCCTGCGCCTCAAGAGTCTTGCCAAAAACCATCAGACGATTTGCATTACCCACCTGCCCCAAATCGCAGCTGCGGCAGATTCGCATTACCACGTTTCCAAGTCGACCTCCAGAAACAAGGCGACAACGCAGGTCACCGTAATCGAAAATACAAAACGTGTGGAGGAAGTCGCGCGCCTGTTGGACGGTGCCATCACACCGCTCAGTAAAGATCATGCTGAGGCGCTGCTCAAGAAACTGGCCTGAGTCGGAAGACTATATCTTCGTCCTCAGCATCTCAATAATCTGTTCTTCAACCTCAGCCATTTCGGCGAGTTCGTGCGAAAGAAGATCAGACAAGCCCGGGAAATCCGACGACTCCATGCTTTTCCGGGCGTTCCGTATGCAGTCGTTCAGCATGGCGTTATGTCTGGCAATGGAGGCCCCACCGACTGATGCAGTCTCGATTTCGACATTCAGCAAACCGATCACTTGTGCCTGACGATCCTTCAATACTTCCCATATATCGAGAAACTGGTTGAATTGCGCAAAGCAGGATGCCGGATCGTCACCCGCTAGAATCTGCGCCAAGTCATAGCGATCAGTCGGCAGCTCAGGAATTACTTCGGCGATTTCCTCCAATGTACTGACGACGAGTTCAGCAAGTCCCGCCGAACGTACCTCGACGGTGTCGATTTCGCTGATGGGCGTCTTTCCGAAATTCTGGGTCAACTCCTCCGGCGGAATATTTTTCCCGTCCACAATGATCGCCTGGATTGCGCGGTTTTTCGATTGAATATGATCAGTCACTTCGAGAAGAACGTCGCCGACTGTTGCCAGATTGGACTTGAGTACGAAACCGCTCTCATCATCGACAGTGATCTGCATAGAATCTAACCCGGAAGGATATTCGAAATGTCGGACAAATCAGTTGGAGCCGCCGCCTCCTGGTTTTCCGCCTGGATTGCCAGATAGACCTCGCGCCGATGCACCGCTACCTCGCAGGGCGCAATGATACCTACTTTGACCTAGCTGTCTTTGATATCGAGCAGCTTAACCTCGATATCGTCGCCGATCATGATACTCTCGTTTTCTCTACGCGTTAGAACGAGCATGGTCCACCTCCTCCAGAGGTTCCGCGCCGCCAGGCGGGGCTTGTGACAACAAAAACTGAACCGGATAACTACTCTTATCTAGAATCGTTTGCTTTCCGAGTCGCTGGTTTGGGTTAATTAGGATAGGGGCTTTCAAATTTGTCCGCACCTGGGCGGGATCACCGGGCACCACCACAAGGGTATACACATCCAGCTCGTCGGCCTGACCAACCGCCAGCTCCGACAACTCATGCCCCCCCAGCTTGACTTCATAGTCCGGCACGACCTGTCGGGGGTCCATCAGGATAAAGGCCAAGTCCTCGGCATCGGTAGACTGGAGCCACTTCAGACCGCCGTCGTCTGGTCCGTCCAATATGACGAAACGACGAAATTCCTGAAACCCGATGATCGGTTGAGTAAACGTAATGATGGATTGATCATCCACCTCGACCTTTCCGAATCGAGCAGTATCCAGCTGCATACTGCACTCTCCCCTGCCTAAAATACTTCCATGTACGACAAGTATGCCCAAATTACTCTCCACACTCGAGAAAAAATATCACTTTGTGCATTTTTGCACATAATTAATTGTCACCGATGACGGCAATACGTTACAATACCGCTCCTTGCAGTACCCGCCATCCGCCTCGTCAACCACCGGGAACAATAACCCCTTGTTAGATACATACAAAGAGCATCTGGAGTCGCTTCGCGGACACTTTCATCGCGCCTCGAGCATGGAACGTGCGACGGATATCATCCTTTCCATCGTGCGTGAAACAAACGCAGACTGCGTTGCTACGGCTCATCTGCCTGAGTCGCTTCAAACTCTCATCGCCGGGCAGTGCGCGGAATATGGGATAGAATTGCTCGCGGAACCTTACTCCTACGAAGGCGGACTCCAGAACACCATTGACCGCGCTCAGGTCGGCATATCCGGTGCAGATTTCGCTATCGCCCAGACCTCCACGCTCGTCGAAATCACCACGAACGACGACTGCCGCCTAGTGTCATCTCTACCGCGAACCCATATCGGTATCGTATACGAAGACGATTTCGTGGATTCACTAGAGCATGCGTCGCCAGTTCTGCGTAAAGCTTTCGCGCTGCACGACAAAAACTGCGTAGCAAGCTTTATTTCCGGCCCCAGCCGCACCGGCGACATCGAGCTGCGGCTGACCCTCGGTGTTCACGGCCCGGAAATCGTTCACACTATCGTAATTCCGCGGGAGAATTGAACGTGAGCAGCAACCGCTACCCGCATTTGTACGAGAAAATCACCGAAGCCATTGAAGAGCCGACCAAGGGGGACTTTCTGAACATCGCGATGACCCGTGGTCGCAAGCAGCGTCAGGATACCCTCGACAAAATGCCGCACGGAGACTCGTTTCGCAACGAA
>DTSJ01000404.1 GCA_012965445.1 Candidatus Hydrogenedentota bacterium | reverse complement strand
CGTTTACTTCGATGTTTGTGGAGATTAGCTTGCCGAAGGGAGAATCGATTCGTGCGTGTTTCCAGAGGTCGTCTTCGATTTCCTGCATGCGGTCGAGCCACTCTCCGGGGCCGGTGACTTCGACGATTGCGATGAGTCCGTCCTTGAAGTATTCGGAGGCTTCGAAGACCATTCTGTCGTAGGAGAAATCCTCGACGGGCGCGCCTGTTTCGCGATCCCATGGAACGGGGATTCGATCAAGGATGTTGCACAGGCGGCTTTCTCGTCGACCTGCGCGAAGGACGGCGTTGTGAATCCGATCAGCGCACATAATGCGATAAAGATCATTCTGTCTATTCTCATGTGGCTTTCCTCAATGAAATGAAATATTGAATCAGGTATCATAGACTTTCGAAATCAGAATACTAAAGCCGGAAACCGAAATGAAAGCTGTGCATGATTGACTGCTCTGGAAACCTTAGCCCTTATGATCTCTCCGCTTGTGTGGCGAGGGTGTTTGAGGCTGCGCAGGCGAAAGTGGAGAGTCTTGAGCGGACCTGGAATCCGGAAGACGGTGCGCCCGTGTTTACCGTTGAGGGAAAATACCAGTCGCGCGGGTGGACTGAGTGGACGCAGGGGTTTCAGTTCGGGAGCCAGCTGCTTGTGTTTGACGGGACGGGGAGCGAGCGGTTTCTCAGGATGGGGCGGAGGAACACGATTGAACACATGGCTTCGCATGTTACGCATACGGGCGTTCATGATCACGGGTTCAACAACATCTCGACTTACGGTAATTTGCATCGATTCATCCGTGAGGGGCGGATTGATGAATCCCCTGATATGCTTCGTTTCCTGGAGATGGCGCTGAAAGCATCGGGTGCGGTTCAGGCTTCGCGATGGTCGACGATTCATGACGGGACGGGGTTTATTCATTCGTTCAACGGGCCTCATTCGCTATTTGTCGATACGATCCGATCCTGCCGGAGCCTTACTTTGGCGCACCAGCTTGGACACGTTCTGAGGATCGAGAACGACGAGGCGGTCTCTCTGCTTCGGCGTGCGCACGAACATATCGACAATACCGCTCAGTACAACGTCTACTTTGGCGAGGGGCGCGACACCTATGATGTTCCCGGACGCACTGCACACGAGAGTATATTCAACCTGACTGACGGTCAGTATCGATGTCCGAGTACACAGCAGGGGTATTCGCCGTTTACGACCTGGACGCGGGGGCTGGCGTGGGCGATTCTTGGCGCGGCGGAACAGCTTGAGTATTTTTCGACGGTTGAAGAAGATGAACTTACGGATTTCACCACCGCGCTCGGAAGAATGTGGGAGGCGACAAGCGATTTCTTTATCAAGAATACGCCGCCTGACGGGATCCCCTATTGGGACACGGGCGCGCCTGGTTTGGCACAGATTCCTGATCATCTTGACACGCCCGCGAATCCCCACAATCCGCACGAACCCGTGGACAGTTCTGCTGCCGCAATCGCCGCGCAGGGTCTCCTTCGGCTGGGTAGGCAACTCCGTGACCGCTCGGCAGTGGGCGTCCGTCTATGGCAAGCAGGTCTTAGAATCGCAACGACGCTGATGGAAGAACCGTATCTTTGTAGAGATCCGAATCACCAGGGTCTTCTGCTGCACTCGGTTTATCATCGGCCTAACGGCTGGGATTATGTGCCTTCGCGAAAGCGTGTACCGCACAATGAGTCCTGCATGTGGGGCGACTATCATTTACTTGAGCTTGCGCTGTATCTTCAGCGCATCATTCACGAGGAACCGTATCCGACATTTTTTATTCAGCCGGAGCAAGAAGAGCCACTTAAAGCGATGCGTCAATCAGGACTCTAATTTAAGGGAACATCTGTGAGCGAAGAACGAATCGGTATTGTGATGAACGGGATTACGGGGCGTATGGGTAGGAACCAGCATCTGGCGCGATCGATTATGGCGATTCGGGAGCAGGGCGGGGTTGTGCTTGATGACGGGCGTGTGCTGATGCCGGAGCCTTTGCTGGTGGGGCGCAACGAAGAGAAGTTGAAGGGATTGTCTGAGGTACACGGGGGGGTGAAGTTTACTACGGATCTCGATGCGGCTTTGGGTGAC
>DTSJ01000403.1 GCA_012965445.1 Candidatus Hydrogenedentota bacterium | reverse complement strand
CGCTCCGTTCGTGGATGTGATGATCGGGAATGAAGAAGACTTTTCGGCGTCACTCGGTTTCAAAGTCGAAGGCGTCGGCGAAAATTTCTCTTCATTAAACACTGAGAGCTTCAGAGCAATGATCGGCAGCGTGGTAGCGATGTATCCTGACTTGAGTGCAGTCGCCACAACACTGCGAAACGCAAAGACGGCAACGATCAACGACTGGGGCGCGATTCTCTATGACGGAGGAACACTTTACGAAGCGCAGTCACGCCCAAATCTCGAGATTCTGGACCGCGTCGGCGGCGGAGACAGCTTCGCCTCAGGCCTGATTTACGGATACCTCACCGGCGAAGATCCACAAGTGTGTGTCGATTACGGCGCAGCGCACGGCGCCTTGGCGATGACCACAAGGGGCGACACCACGATGGCGACGCTCGAGGACGTGAAAGCTGTGATGCGCGGTGACGGAGCGAGAGTTTCCCGATGAGTTTCTCCGAAGAATCAGTCATTTACGCGATAGAAAAGGCACGCATCGTACCCGTGGTCGCGATCGATCACGCCGAAGATGCCGTGGCATTGTGTGGTGCCTTGAAAGAAGGTGGTCTGGAAGTAGTGGAAATCACGTTCCGCACAGAGGCCGCAGCAGAATCCATTCGCGCCATCATCGAAGCCTACCCGGACTTCATAGTCGGTGCCGGCACCGTAACGCGTCTGAATGAATTGGAGCAGGCCTTCGAAGCGGGTGCTTCCTTCGCTGTAGCTCCCGGGACCAATCCGGTGATTCTGGCACAGGCGAACGTATACAGACTCCCTTTTTATCCGGGTGTCTGTACGCCGAGCGATATCGAAATCGCAATGGAACATGACATGAACTCCCTTAAATTCTACCCAGCCGAAGCATCCGGAGGTCTCAAGATGCTGTCCGCACTCTACGGCCCCTACGCGCATCGCGAAATTCGTTTCATGCCCACCGGCGGGATTTCACCCAAAAATTTGAAAGCCTATCTCAAACATCCCGCGGTATCCGCAGTCGGAGGAACCTGGATGGTTCCGAAAAAACTCATCGAGAAACAAGACTGGTCGGCAATCGAAATACTAACGCGCGAAGCCGTCGCAATTGCTGACGAAGCGAGCAAATAGAAAATGGATACCGCGCTCAAGATCCATGCTGAAGACACCGTCGCAGTCGCGCTCCAGGAAATCGCTTCAGGTTCCGAAGTTTTCGGAGTCACCGCGCGCGACACGATCCCTTTCGGCCACAAGATAGCACTCGAATCAATACATGCAGGTTCCGTAGTTATCAAATACGGAAACGTCATCGGAATCGCGTCGCAAAGCATCGAACCCGGCGAGCATATACACTCACACAACCTTACAACTTCGTTAAACGACGACCTCGACTATGAATGGATTGCGCCGTCCTCTCCCCCGCCACACCAGGGTACCCCGGCGACATTCATGGGCTACGAACGGCCCGACGGACGTGTCGGAGTCCGCAACGAAGTATGGGTAATCAACACGGTCGGATGCGTGAATATGACCGCCCAGCGGCTCGTGCAGCAGGCATCTACCCTCCACGCCCACGAATCCATCGACGGCTTTTTCACATTCAATCACCCCTTCGGATGCTCTCAACTCGGCGACGATCTTAACTACACGCAGAGGCTTCTCGCAGGATTGATCGACCATCCAAACGCAGCCGCCGTCCTTGTACTCGGACTCGGATGCGAGAACAATCAGATGCGGGATCAGCTGAGCATCGCAGGCGACATCGATTCAGATCGCGTCCACTTTTTCAATGCGCAGGATGTCGAAGACGAAATCGAATACGGACTGGAGGAGATAGGCGCGCTGGCAGAGTACGCGCGATCATTCCAACGACAAGAACTGAGCGCAGACAAACTAATTCTCGCCGGAAAATGCGGCGGCAGCGACGCCTACAGCGGAATTGCCGCAAATCCCCTGGTCGGTCGAGTCGTCGATACACATTGCACCGCAGGCGGAACTGCGCTCATCACGGGCGCCTCCTCGGGTATAGGTGAAGCCTTCGCGCGCCTTTTTGCTGCCGAGGGCTTCGATCTTGTGCTTACCGCACGAAGAGCGGAAAAAC
>DTSJ01000402.1 GCA_012965445.1 Candidatus Hydrogenedentota bacterium | reverse complement strand
ATAGGGGGTACGATTTATGGAGCAACGGATGAGTTTGGGTATCATGTGGTTGAGAACAAGTGTACAGTTTATGATCTTTGGGCAACTGTCTTGAATCAAATGGGGCTGGACCATCGGCGACTAACATTTAGGCACGGGGGGCGGGATCTGCGCCTCACGGATGTGCACGGGAACGTGCTACACGATATTCTTGCATGAGACGAGATTCTCTGCGGGTATCGATGAGTGGCTGGTAAAAACCGATTCCTGTAGTTCTCTGTGAACCCGTAAGATCAAAATATTCAGCCAACATGAAAATCTACTGGTATATTGCCGATGAGTTAGAAATTGGTGTCGTATTTGGATCGATATTCGAACTAATTTGGGCGCGCGAGGAGGAATCCACGAGAAATAGACTTGCTGAGAAACAGCCATTACGTATTCGGTTCAGGGAATAAGGGGACAGAGATTTTCCACTCGAAAATGTATATACTCGGTATTCACAGTGTTTCGAAAGTTCGCTGGGTTATTTTACGAAACGGGGAACTACATTGACGCTAACAGTAAGAATTGCATGAAGCCTGAACGAGCTATTCAGAATGGCACATCTCACTTGAGAGAATGTCTGTCGTTGGCCTCACCGAAAATCTTGGTGTGGTTTTCAATGTGTCTCTTGTCAATACAGACGTTGGGATATCCGGATCAAATAGAGGCTCTGTCACCTGAGGCGTCAAGTGCGCGGTTTGTAGTTCCAAATGGCTTGCATATCGAATTGGTCGCTGCGGAACCAGAAGTATTTGATCCCGTCGCGATGTGCTTCGATGAACTGGGTAATCTGTACGTAGTAGAGAATCGTGGATACCCTTCGGGCGGATCAGATGGCCCCGTGGGATCAGTTGCGTTGTTGCGGGATGAGGACGACGATGGGAGTTACGAGACTCGAAGCGTATTTGCGAAGGGATTCGATTTTCCGAATGGTATCATGCCTTGGAAAGGCGGTGTATTGGTGACGGCGGCGCCACACGTGTATTTCTTGAAAGACGTTGACGGGGATGGTGAAGCAGATATTCGCGAAATATTTCTCAAGGGATTCAGGCGAGGCGGTTCCACTCAGCTCTACGTCAGCCATCCTACACTCGGTATCGACAACTGGCTACACTTTACCAGTGGGCTGAGCGGCGGCACCATTGGGGTACCAGGGCATCCTGAAATACCTGAACTGGACATGCGGCGTAACGACCTGCGTTACAATCCCCTTACCCATGCACTTGAAGCCCGCGCCGGTCGCGCTCAATTCGGCCTTACTTTTGACGATTTCGGCCATAAGTTCACATGCAGCAACCGAAATCATTTAGTTCACAGCGTTCTTGAAGCAGCCGATCTGACGCGCAACCCGTACTTGAATGCATCTACCTTGGTTCAAGACATTCCCGTTCACGGAGCCGCATCACGTGTCTTCGCCCTAAGTAGCGCTACCACGACCGCTTACGCACATGAAGGCACGTTCACTGCCGCGTGCGGCCTAATGATCTACCGAGGAAATGCTCTACCCAAGAAATACTACGGAAATGGCTTCGTCTGCGAACCTACTGGAAACCTAATTCATCGGGACGTGATCGTAAGTAAAGGAGGTAGTTTCGAAGCACATCGTGGATTGGATGAATTGACATCGGAATTCCTCGCCACGACAGATGAATGGTCTCGCCCGGTGTTTCTGACCAACGGCCCCGACGGCTCCTTGTATTTTTGCGATATGTACCGAAAAACAATTGAGCACCCCACCTATCTTCCGGACGAGGTCGCAGCGACGACTGATTTCGACGCGGGAAAAGCGAACGGTCGTATTTATCGAATCTCAGCCAAGGAAGGACTTCGTCCTGCCAAATTCGACGCATCGACGCCTCAAGCGCTCGTCGAGACACTTGCACATCCCAATGGATGGCACCGGGACACTGCACAGCGACTCCTGCTCGAGAATTTGGATCCGAACATCATTGCTCTTCTGGAAGCATTGTTGCGCGCCAAAAAGCCTTCGCGTGCGCGCACCCTTTCTCTACATCTACTTAATGCAGCCGATGCGCTCACGTTCTCTCACATACGCGCAGCCCTTCACGCTGATTCTCCAGACATCCGCGAACAAGGCCTTCGACTCGCCCGAGAGCTGGGTGAACCAATCGCCGAATTACTCATCGATATCATCAATCTTGCCCACGACCCTAGCGCAAATGTTCGTTTTGCCTGTGCACTGGTATTGGGCGATATCGAATCGCCGAATTCAGACACGCTATCAGCACTTTCTTCTATCCTCAAGAAGGATATCGACGATCCCTGGGCTCGAGTAGCCGTGCTAAGTGCTCTGGGCGAAGCAGCGGCCGCTTTTTCGGAACAGCTCTTGCAAAATGACCTGGAGGGAGATAACGGATGGCCCGAATTCATGGAGGGACTCAGTCGGATCATTGCGTTATCTGAACCGCCAGAATCTGTTGCGCGGCATATAGAAATCGTTATTGACGGTGACCACACAGGAGAAAGCACCTGGCGTTTGGCTGCTCTTAAGGGGGCACTCGACGGGGTCCAGAGCAGCAAGAATTTCCCAAACAGTTCAACACCAATTGAAAAATTGCGCAGCGCGATCTCGAGCAAAGATCCAAAAAAATCAAATGTGATTGATGATTGGATCGTTGCCTGCAAGAAACTGCTGGCCACACCTGCAATTTCTCAAGAAGTAAAGCTACTCGCGATTCGGGTCTTAGGAAAGGCAGACTTCGACACGTCCGGTGAAGCACTAACCCAGCTCCTCAGCCCCAACACGATGCAACTGCATCAAATTGCCGCCGTGACGGAACTCAACGGATTTCAAAATGAACGCGTGGCACACGACTATCTCAAGCGCGAAGTTTGGCTGGGATTTTCTGGCGAGACAAGAAAAACAGCCCTCAACGGTATTCTCAGTAGTGCGAACGGCATCGAACTTCTTCTCTCGGCTCTGGAGAACGAAAGCATCGGCGCTTGGTCCATCGACGCACGAAGTCGCGCCCGCCTGATTAAAGCAAGAAACCAAGACCAAAGTGAACGTGCAGTTGCGCTATTTGCATCCATCGACGAAAGGGATGCGGCGACACGCTACGAGGAAAACCGCGATGTCCTTACGCTTACACCGAATCCCGAGAATGGCCGTCGTGTGTTTCAGGAGGTATGTATGGGCTGTCACCGATACGGGGGTATTGGTCACGACGTAGGACCCGACCTCACTGGAATTCGCAGCCAGTCGCTCGAATCAATTCTCGTTCATATCATCAATCCGAATCGCCTTATGCTCAGCGGTTACGAAAGTTACTACGTCGAAACCGTCGACGGCGAAGTTTACATCGGCCTAATTGAATCAGAGACCTCCACCAGCGTCACCCTCAAACAAGGACTGGGTATCAAGACGTCAATCCTGCGCGAAAATATCGCAGTGTTGGAAAGCAATAGTTTATCGATGATGCCCGAAGAACTCGAAGAAGCGATGACGCGGCAGGAGCTGCGCGACTTGCTCGGTTTCCTGAAAGCTGAGTAGTGTGCATACGTTTACTTTGGGGGCGCCACTTCCCGTAGTAATTCGAGAATAGCCTCAGTGATTTTATCCGCGGCGGTAACTTCGAGATAACTGGAACGCGCTCGCCAAGTCTCGTACCCTCCGTATCCATGTTGTTCTTCCGTCGGGAGATAGCCGTTGTAACCGTTCGCCAGCTCCATTGTGAACGTCCGGGAGAAAGGGCTTTCCCTTTTTAGATCCAAGCCAATTTCAACGAAAACTTCGCATGGAATCGCGGTGATGGCCAAGTCTCCGACACGCATGGCCTGTAGAATTAGCGGAACTTCTGACGGATACTCGCTCAATAAGACAGTTTCCCGGGCGTAAATCTCACGATAACCAATCATATCCGGCCCTTTCGCCGAAGCCATAATTGCACGGGCCTTCTCAACATCACGTTTCGATGGAAGGCGTACACTCAAGTTAACTTCGCGCTGCACGGCACCCAATTTAACCCAATTCTCGAAGACCAAATCCTGATACGCGGCGTGAACGCGCTCCGCGGCCTTGTGGGCAACAATAGTCATCTGCTTGTAAGGCTCTTGGCGTTTGCCGGATACGGTAAAGTCAATATTGTTAATATCCCCGCTCGTGCCATTGGACATCATCCCGATAAAAGGTTTTGACGCTTCGGTAACCCCCAACAACGCCGAAATTCGATCGGCAAAAATTCCAAAGTAATCAGCCGAAGCCTCGTTCGCACCTGTGCCGCCGACATAATGCAACGAATAGTTTGCCAGCAACGCCATGGGTTGCCCATCAAGGTACTCAATGGCCAGGAAAGCGATTTCAGGATCAACTGGCCCCGCAGGTTTGATCATATTCGTGCTCGCGCGCGGAGGATTCATCTTGACCGCGTCATCGCTTGACCCAAAAGGATTCATGCCCGCAGTGCCGGGCTTCATGTACCAACGCCGATTGTGAACCTCTTCCAGCAGTGTTCCCGAACCGTGTGCTACCCGGGCAGGCGCGAGACCATTGTGAGCGCGAACGACCGCATCGGCAATACGTCGTGTCAGGAATTGTGTGTATTCTGGATCCGCGTTGGTTTGAAAAACGGGTGTCGCACATGGAGCTGTATGGGTATGTGTGGCAGCCATCAACATATGTGTCGAAGGAATACCGATGGACTTCTCGATCATAGACTTTGCAGCATTAAATATCGCTCTCGGCACCATGCAGCTGTCCACAGTCACCAAAACCATTTTCGTGCTTGCATCGTCGAGAACTAGAGCCCTCACATACAATTCATCATGCACCGCTGAGACCTTCCGATCACGCATGTGGCCCGCCAGGGAAAGACCCGTCCACGGTGTAATGTTGCTCGTAGCGACGCCTGCCCTGAATACTCCTTCTTCACTTCCATTGACCTGAGCAGTGACAACCAAGAATAACGAGCAACAGCAAACAAGAAGAAAACGGTGATAAATTTTCATCGGACTGGACACCTCAGTCATTTTAGAAGTTCTCGCATGGCGGGCATCAAAACTTCCTCTACTTCCGGAGCCACCTTCGAAGCGCCGGGGCTGTCTTCATAGCCCCCTTGCGAATAATGTTCTTTCAAGCAGATGTATCCTGGCGCATATTCCCCATAAGCAGCCATGGCGACAAACTGATCGGAGCGCATTTTCTGTGCTGCCAACTGATACTCAACGGCCAACTCGCCGGGCATGTGAAGAATACGCGCCGGACCAAGTCTAAGACATGTGAGATCGACAGTATGGCCCCTCCGCGAGCGTCGCAGCCAGACGAGATCCTTGGCAATCTCATTTCGCAGCGCAGCGCGAATATCCTTGCTATCTTTGAGTTGAGCCATCAACTCGTTCTCGTCTAAGTGCTTCGCGACAGGCAACGAAACTGGTAGTACTGTCCAATCCAGATCATCTGCCGTGACAGGATATTTTTCTGTTGCCTGATACGCTTTGGCCATTCCTTCGGCAAGACGAATAGCCAATACCTGGCGATTCTCATGCGCTCCATCATTATACTTTCCTGCGCCTATATTACCGCCCGCACCATTGAAATGAACATGCGTGAGGCCGTTATGAGTCGTTTCTCTCAAGAAGCGCGCCATTCCAGGAAAATCAGGATTCGCGACGCCTGTTTGATAATAACTCTGCGGATGAGTCGCGTAGTACGTCAGTACAACCAACGGCTCGTCCACATTCCAAAAGCTAATCGATTTAACCAGTGGGTCGATGACCCCTTCCGGTTCGGCACGGACCGCCGGGTCTGTCGTAGACGTATAACGAACGACCCTAACTTTTCCATCCTCACCCAAAATACGACGATTCGAAGCGACCTTCTCTACAGCGGCTTCTCCCAAACCGACATGAGTAACGACCGTTGCATCGTCTAGAGCCTGCTTTGCGGCATCGGCAACATTCGCGATTGTCCGGCGCGCGAAGGCAACGTCAAACATTGTTCCTGCATAGCCTGCTTCATTCAATAATTCCGCCGCACTGAAATCACACACTGGCGCGTCATGCTGATGCAAGGTGTGAACTGCGACACGTTCGGGAGTAGTTTTGACGGCCTTGGCTATCGTTTCTCGCCACTCGTCGTAGCCGCCATTACTGATTCCGATCCAATCCACAGCGCAAAGCACAATCGGCTCACCAGCTCCCTTCAATACAATCCCGCGCGCGGTGAGCGGCATTCCAATCGCTTTACAGGGGTTATATGCCAATGGACTGCCGATCGGCGGGGAAGCATCGACAACGAAGGTGCCCAGCCGAATCGATAGATCTTCATCCGAGGCGTGTGAATTAAAGGAACAAATACCGACAAAAAAAAGACCTGTTACGAAAATATATGCTCGACTCATAAGTTATGCTCTCATCTAAGGGTTGACCTGCACTCAAAACACGACGTCATGGGCTGGAATACGTACGATAACCTGAGTCTCCTTCTTCGTGCGAACGAAATTCAATATTGTCTGAGTACTACGTTTTTCGAAATGCGCGAATTGGTGGGAGCGGAAATGGAGCCCCAAAAACGTCCGAAATCGGCCAACCTTTATCGTCACGCGGCGATTTCGATTGATTCCTGGGTGCGCGGAAATATAGATGTTACACTACGGCCTTTGTTTACAGGCATTTTATGTTTTTCCATCAAAGGATAGTATTTCCCATGAATCGTGTTTTGTACCCTCTTGTTTCGATCATTATGCAGTGGATGAGCCCTAGATTCAACATTTGATTGCGGTTGTTGGAGTTTCAAATTTCGATGTTGAGGTCTCGCATAGATGCTACCCGAATTGTACCGACGTCTAAGGAGCGGGCGGAGCTGGTGCGACTGGGTGGCCTCGTCGAGCATGACATTGATGACGTTATGTTAGTCGTTCGCCCTTCTACTTACAAGACGTGGCTCCGGAAGGGTCGACACGGGTACGTATTCAAGAAGCTTGGTAGACCTGCTACGCCGAAGTTTGTTCGGTATTTGGCCTGCATGATGGCTCGGGCCAACCTGCGTTGGGGGAGTCGGCGTATTGTTGGCGAGTTGAGGAAGCTGGGATTCAGGATAGGCTCGACAACCGTCCGAGATATTCTCAGTGCGGAGGACATCTTCCCCGAGCCGACGAAAGGGAAAAGCAAGGGGCATGTCCCTTGGAAGACATTTCTTGAGGCCAACATGGATAGCCTCGTTGCCACGGATTTCTTTACGAAGAAGGTTCATAAATTGTACGGGTCGTTCGACGCATACTTTCTTGTCTTCATTCATCTGGGCACCAGAAAGGTATTTTGCAGTCCCGTTACCTATAATCCCAATGAAGAATGGGTGACTCAGCAGGCGCGCAATGCCGCTATGTGGCCCGAAGACGTTGGAGTCAGACCGAAATTCCTGATTCATGACAGGGATACGAAATTCTGCGCCAAGTTCAGGGAGTTTTGGAAAGATGAAAATGTTCGATGTATTCGAACGCCTTACAAGGCTCCGAAGGCGAATGCCTACGTGGAAAACTGGGTCGGAGGACTCAAAAAGGAATGCCTCAACCACATTGCTTGCTTCAGCTCTGCGCAGGCTGATTATGTTGTCCGAACTTGGGTCTCCCATTACAACGAAAGCAGGCCGCATCAATCGATGGGTAACGTCGTACTCGATGCTGACTTCGCGCCTCAAACCAAAGGAAATATTCGGACTCGAAAGAAGCTCGGAGGACTCATCACTGAGTACTACCGAGAAGCCGCCTAGGTCGCATCGTTCAATTTCGTTCATTGCCAGCCACATCA
>DTSJ01000401.1 GCA_012965445.1 Candidatus Hydrogenedentota bacterium | reverse complement strand
ACTCCTGATTTTCGCTGTCTATTTCCTAAATACGCAGGGGCATGCCCAGGTATTCTGCATCGACTTGATCCATCTATGTCCCTTTCCGTTTCGAAGTAGTACTAATCACCTCGCCGCATTACGACAGCAGAGCCGTAACCTGGAGTGCCCCAGCCGAGATTCGCCGTAAGTTCGACATCCTTGATCTGGCGGCATTTCCCCTCGCTGTAGTCGTAGGTGTGCTGCCGTTTGCCGTTGGCATCCACGGGGCAACTGTCGTCAACATCGTGGCGCAACTGGCGCACGTTTTCGATGACCATGCTCAGGCCGTGGGTATATCCCTCACACAAATGACTGCCGCTGGTGTTGTTCGGACGTTTTCCGCCCAGCCGCATTGTGCCGTCGCTGACGTAGTCTCCGCCCTCGCCTTTCTCGCAGAAGCCGTAGTCTTCGAGCTGAAGCAGCGTCGTAAACGTGAAGGCATCGTATGATCCAGTTGCATCAATCTCTTCGGGGCCGACGCCTGCATTCGGCCACAAGGTGTCCTTCGCGTAATGACCCGCAACTTGAGTGATCGGCCCGTATTGGTATGACATATCGCTTCTGGGTGTGCAGCACCGTCCGACTACCCCGCGTATCAGCGCAGGCGTGTGGCGGCAGTCCTTTGCGCGTTCAGCACGTGTCACAACAATGGCGGTCGCATTGTCCGTCTCAACGCAGCAGTCGAGGAGATGTAGGGGTTTGACGATCATACGGCTGTTCAGCACATCGTCCACCGTGACTCGCTTCTTGTAGAGCGCTTTAGGATTGTTCGAAGCGTGTTCGCTGTGGATCACTTTAACCATCGCCACCTGCTCCGGGGTCGTGCCGTATTCATACATGTGGCGCATGAATACCGGGCTGAAGCGTTGTGCCGGGCTCTGCGATCCGTAGATTCTCTGATGCAGCTCGTCCCCTGAGATCGGGGCCGCAGCCCTCGAGCCCGTACCGCCTATTCGTGTTTCGGTGTAGCCGTTCATTGCGCGGAAAATGACCACGGTATTGCACATTCCCGCTTCTATCACCCCCATCGCAATTCCCACCAGTGCTTCAGTGGAAGAGCCGCCTCCCCAGGTGTCCATGAAAAAATTGAGTCGGATGCCCAGGTCTCCGGCAATATGCGTCGAGAAGGTCGAATCGCCCATCGAATACGACAGCATGCCGTCCACGTCCTGCGGAGTCATTCCGGCATCTTTGATTGCGTTGCTCACGGCCCATGTACCAAGTGATCGGGTCGTGCGGCCTGAGCCTCTCGTGTAGGTCGATTCTCCGACGCCGACGATGGCGTATTTGTCACGAAGGTATTTCGACGACGTCGCGTCGGTATCAGTCATATAGCAATACTCCTGCATTCCGGCAAAAAAGTCGGTAGGATTGATGATTTTTAGCTGCTGCGGTTTCCGATTTTCGAGCGACAACAACGTGCTATAGTATAAAGCTGAAGAGAGAGGGTTTCAATCATGCGGTTGTCTCGTGAGAAACCGAAACGACTCGGCTTCGTTTCAGGTCTATTGTTGCTGGCGTGGATTTTCCAAATCGACACCATGCACGCGCAGACGAAGGAAGAGTTCCGCATTGCCCGTGACCGCATGGTGCGCGTCGGGATTGCCGGGTCGCTGTTCGGGCGCACACCTGTGAAGGACGAAGCTGTGCTTCGCGCAATGCGGACGGTGCCGCGACATCAATTCGTTCCGGAAGGGTCCCGACAGCAAGCCTACAGCGATCACCCGCTGCCTATCGGCTCCGGACAGACCATTTCCCAACCCTACATCGTCGGATTCATGACCGAGGCATTGCGCCCGAAGCCGAATCATGTCATTCTGGAAATTGGCACCGGGTCCGGCTATCAGGCCGCAGTGCTCGCCGAAATCGCGGACAAGGTCTATTCCATCGAAATCGTTCCTGAGTTAGGCAGGCGCGCTGCCGCGCTGCTGGAACATCTTGATTACGAGAACGTCCAAGTGCGCATCGGCGACGGCTATCTGGGCTGGCCTGAGCATGCCCCCTTCGACGGCATCATCGTCACGGCCGCTCCAGACCATATCCCCCAACCGCTCATCGATCAATTGAAACCCGGAGGCCGACTT
>DTSJ01000400.1 GCA_012965445.1 Candidatus Hydrogenedentota bacterium | reverse complement strand
CGCACTTCGAGGTTGTCCATCTCCGCCTCAACATCGGCATGAGGATTGATAAACATATTCACGCCTACGATAGGGTATTCACCGGAGGATTTGAGGTTTTCGTAGTAATGCGACTCCTCCTGAATCTTGGAACGCTGATACCCGCGCTCCATCGCCCCGAGCACCCCGCCACGCTCGGAGATACTCTCAAACTCCGTTAAAATCGCCTCCTCAACGAGATCCGTCAACTCCTCAATCGCGAATGACCCCTGCAGGACATTCTCGTTCTTGTAGATGCCGTATTCCTTGTCGATGATTTGTTGAATCGCGAGGGCGCGCCGTACGGAATCTTCTGTCGGCGTGGTGACGGCTTCGTCGAAGGAATTGGTGTGAAGTGAATTACAATTGTCGTAGAGGGCGGTGAGAGCTTGCAATGTTGTGCGAATATCGTTGAACTGAATCTCCTGGGCGTGTAGTGATCGTCCGCTGGTCTGCACGTGGAGCTTGAATTTTTGGGAGCGTTCGTTCGCGCCATATTTGTCGCGCATTGCGACTGCCCAGATACGGCGTGAGGCGCGGTTCAGCACGGAATACTCGGGGTCCATGCCGTTTGAGTAGAAGAACGAGAAGTTCGGGACGAAGTCGTCGACGTTCATGCCGAGCGAACGATAGTATTCGACAAAGGTGAAGCCGTTCGCCAGCGTAAAGGCGGCCTGGGAAATCGGGTTCGCGCCCGCCTCAGCCATGTGATAGCCGGAGATGGAGACCGAATAAAAATTCTTCACTTCATGATCAATGAAGTACGACTGAATATCGGCCATCATGCGCATTGCGAAATCAATCGCAAAAATACACGTGTTCTGCGCCTGGTCCTCCTTCAAAATATCCGCCTGCACGGTTCCCCGTACCGACTTCAAAGCAAACGCCTTGATTCCCGCCGCTTCCTCCTCATTCGGCGCGTGACCATGCTCCGCCTCAAATTTCGCCTCCTGCTGAGAAATTGCCGTATTCAAAAACTTCGCCAACAGCATCGGTGCAGGGCCGTTGATCGTCATCGAAACACTGGTATTCGGACTGCACAAATCAAATCCGTCATACAGAGTCTTCATATCATCCAGCGTACAAATCGACACCCCCGAAGTCCCCACCTTCCCGTAAATATCGAGACGCTCATCCGGATCCTGACCATACAGCGTCACCGAATCAAAGGCCGTTGAGAGCCGTTTTGCAGGCGAATCCTTCGACACCATTTTGAAGCGGGCATTGGTCCGCGCGGCATCGCCCTCACCCGCAAACATCCGCGTACTCACCTCATCCGCACGCCGAAACGGAAACACCCCCGCGGTAAACGGAAACGACCCCGGCACATTCTCCCGCAGCTGCCACCGCAGAATATCCCCCGAATTCGAATACGAGGGCAACGAAATCTTCGGCACCAGAGTCCCTGACAGACTCCGCGAAGTCAGCGGAACCCGAAACTCCTTGTCCCGCACCGTATAGACAAACTCATCCCCCGAATACTGCTCCCGTACCGAATCGAAACCTTCGATCGCCGCCTCGCTCCCCTTGTCCAGCTTATCCCTCAGCGCAACGACTTTTTCCTGCAGAGCCTCCCGCGCACTCTCGCCCTCCACCAGCTCCAGCGCCCCCTCCAACTGCCAGATACCGTCCGCGACCTTCGCCTGAGCTTCCGTATGGGCATGATACCCGCGCACCGTCTCGGCAATCTCAGCCAGGTATCTGATACGCTCACTCGGCACGACAGCATCCTTGCTCGTCGACTTCTTCGTCGTCAGCTTCGGCAATTTCGAATCCGCCAGCCATCCCGCGTCCGTCTTGTCATGCAGCCGCTCCAGCAGTCCCTGATACAACGCCGTCACGCCATCATCATTAAACTTCGAAGCCACCGTCCCATATACCGGCATCGACTCCATGGGGTCATCAAACAACTGATGGTTCCGCTGAATCTGCTTCTGCACGTCGCGCATCGCATCCTCGGCGCCCTTCCGGTCAAACTTGTTGATCGCCACGAGATCCGCGTAATCAATCATGTCGATCTTCTCCAACTGCGATGCCGCCCCGAACTCAGCCGTCATCACATACAAAGAAGCATCCACAAAAGGTACT
>DTSJ01000399.1 GCA_012965445.1 Candidatus Hydrogenedentota bacterium | reverse complement strand
AACTCGCCTTCACCCAGACCTTCGGCGAAGGCGACGCAGCTATCGAGATGGCCTTCGAAGGCACACTCGACGGCGATACATTCTCCGGCATGCTCACCAGCGACATGGGCGAAATGGCCGTAAACGGAAAACGCAAAGTCGGCATCTCAGGAACCTGGGCACTCACCAGCGATTCTGAACTCGGCGTCACCACACTGCCCTTCGTCATCAACAAAGACATGACGGCAACATTCTCAGAATACGACGTCGAGAACCTCGTGCTCAACGGCAGCACACTCACATTCGAAGTCACTGTCGATATCGAAGGTACTGAGCTCCCCCTCGAATTCGAAGGAGACATCACAGACGCAGGCACCATCGAAGGCGTATTCCTCATGCAGGGCGCAGAAGTCGCCACAGTCATCATCGCGCGTGCTAGCGGCGCTCCTGGAACCTGGAACATCACCAGCGACTCACAGCTCGGCGTCGTCGAACACGTCCTCGTATTCACAGAAGATGGCACCGGAACAATCGACGAAACAGAACTCAACGACCTCGTCATCGACGGCAACGTAATCTCATTCCAGGTCGAACTCGAGGTCGAAGGTCAATTCTTCGACCTCACATTCGAAGGCGCAATCGACGGTTCAGCCATCACAGGCGAATTCCTCATGGAAGGCGCACCAGTAGCCGACATCGAAGGCACTAGAGCGCAGTAACCAACAGAACAACCAAGCCGAACGAAAGCGCGGTGCAAGGCAAAAGCCCTGCACCGCGCTTCTTTTTCGGGAGGGCGACGCTCCCGCGGAGCCGAGGCACACCCACCAATCCCTTCACTCACTCAAACTCTTGTCAAGCCCCGTAATCCTTACAAACGCATGCGAGACCGGCCCGTCCTCCCCAAACTTCCAAACCCGATACCCCATTGGCGCATTATCAAAATTACGACTGCTCGTTGCGCTCGCAACCATCGGTATCCCCTGATAACTCAGCTCCAAATTCCGATGCACATGCCCAGCCAAAAAAGCAGTGACACCATACTTCACCATCAGCCCCAACAACTCACCCCGCAGCTTCATCGGAATATTAAAATACTCCTCAGCCTCATCAGCCGACTTCAAAAATAGCGGATAATGCCCCACAATCACACTCTTCAACCCCCGCGCAGCATTCTCCCCAAGCGTCTTCTAAAACCACGCCTGATGCTTCTCAGACTCTCCGAGAACATCCACCTTCCAAAGCTGCGTATTCACAATCAAGAAACTATACCCCTTATGCTCAACCGTAAAATAATCATCCCCAATCTCCGCACGATACCTAGCCAGCGAAGCAGCCGTCGGTACATTCCCAACATCATGGTTCCCCGAAGCCACATGACAAGGCACCGTGAACCCCGCCCGAATCCGCTTGAAATCAGCAAACGACTTATCATCAGCCCTGTCAACCAGATCCCCGCAAATCACCATCAAATCCGGAGCCAAATCATTGATCTGCACCACCGCCCGCTCAAAAGAATCCACATCATGCGCATACCCACCCATCCCCAACTGAGTATCACACATCTGCACAATCGTAAAATCCTCCCCAGCAAAAGCCAGCGGGCCCGAAAACCAAAGGCATACCGTCAGCACGTGAAAATTTCGTAACGCAACAAAAAGATTCATGAAATCCCTCCAGAACAATCAAGACCTAAACTCGTTTTAATCCTACGAACGCGAACTCCTAAATATCCGAAAATATATCTAATCCCCCTCAAAAACTACTGGCCGTATCAACACCGCATTCAAGGTGAAATGCTCGATACCCAGCACAGTATCATCAGGACTCGGCCTACCTCTCTTCATCGAAGTCCTCAGTGTCAGCCAAGCTTCACCTGACTTCAATTTCTCAATCTCGTCATCAGAAAACGGTGCGGAAAAGCGATCATTCCGGTCGACAAAACCCAGCGGGATTCGTCCTTCGACGCCCCGTTCCCAATACGTAACCCAAGTCCAGATTCTGTCTTCAGAGTTAGAATCTGAATCCACACCACTGATCTGCACCTTAGCATGCCAATTGCTTCGCACAGGTTGTTCCATCTCCCCCCCAAGTTTCGAGTGGTTGATTTCATTGACCAAAATAATATTCTCAGGAA
>DTSJ01000398.1:2675-7849 GCA_012965445.1 Candidatus Hydrogenedentota bacterium | reverse complement strand
TGCTTGGTGGGGCCATTCTTCCGGTTGTTGAATGTGGAATAACAGCCATGGCCAACAGGCAGATCAGCCGCGGGCAGCTGGGAGACATGGTAGTCAAGGCTGCTGACGGACTTGTTGAGCAAATGACGAGTAATCTGCTCATGGCCAGCCTTGCTTCCCGCCAGCGCCTCCTCGAACTCAGGGAAAAAACGATTCGATCCAAGTACATACGGGTAATTCTCAGCAGATCCGCCCGAAAACTCCTCCCCGTCTACAGTCCCCTTGAAATCCATGATCACCTGATCATTTTCCTCAGCGTCGTCGTCCGTCTCGACATAATTTGCATGCTGTTTAAGCGTGTTGTCCACAGCTTCCATTATGTCCTCTTCGTCTATCTTTACGACCGGACGCTCGATCTTCAGCCCGCGATATTTCCCAAGCTCAACACGAGGCTGCACCTCAAACTTGAATGTAAAATTCATCGGTTCGTCAGCCTTGCGGTCTGCGTCATCATCCAGACCATCAATATCCGGATATCCAATCGGCTTCAGATCCTCATCAGTAACGAGCTTCTGAAACGATTCACTCACCAGCTTCCCGACGACCTCTTTCTTCACCGCTTTCGAGAATTTCCGCTCGACCAGTTTCACTGGAGCCTTGCCTCGTCGAAATCCTGGGATTTCGGCGTCTTGCTTAATCTCCTGCAGCATCTCCTTGCTCTGCTCAACTTCATTGGCCACTGGAACCGTTACTTTCACTTCATAAGCACAGTCGCCCTTGTAGTCAATATCAAAGACCGGAGCCTCCGCAAAGGAAAATTCGTCTTCGTCGTTCAGGATTTCTTCAGACATGGTATCTTCGCTCTTTCACTGTACTTGGCCCGCAACGCGGGTACTCTGAGATTTATGGTGGGCGAGGCGGGAGTCGAACCCGCATGCCTTGCGGCACTGGATCCTAAATCCAGCGCGTCTGCCAATTCCGCCACACGCCCTGCATGATTTTTAATTCAAACCCTAATAGATTCAGCACAATACGCACCGGATATCTGCTAAAAGGGAAATCAGATCATACCATATCGACGCAAACCCCTGCAAGACTCATTCGCGCCAAGATATAGGATTCAAAGGAGTTACGGCACCGATCAAAGACTCAACGCAACTAACTGCGCCGGAGAACTCCCGACTGCAACAACTATATACTGCTTGCCGTCCAGCATATAACTCATCGGCACCCCCGTAGCCTCAGCCGGAAGCAGAAACGAAGTCACAACTTCTCCCGTCAGTTTATCAAACGCCCGTATATGCGGCCCGCCTCCGCGCGCAGACCCGGATCGACCCGATCCCTCGGTGACAAACACGAGACTCTTCGTCACCAAAGCGCCTGCCCGTCCATTGCTCCCCAGTGGAGGCAAATCCAACTCTTTCAGCCGTGGATGATTAATCGGCCCGTCTCCCCCGTTCACAACCGACCATGCGATCTCTCCCTTATTCATGTCCATCGCGATAACCTGCGCATAAGGCGGCTTGAACAAAGGTAGCCCCTCCGGCCCCTCCATAGGCGCCCGTGATCGTGTATATCGAAAATTCGAACGTGCCGGATCTGGCTTCTCCACCGCAATCGCCGAAGGATGGTTCATCGCGGGTACATACAAATACCCCGTCTCCGGATCAAAAGAAGCACCCGGCCAGTTCGCTCCCCCGCCATATCCAGGCACAATAATCGTCCCCTGCCCTACGACCGGCGGTGTATACAGCGGCCCAATGTTAAACGTATCCAAGATCGCCAGCGCCTCAGCCTTCAACTCCGGCGTAAAGTCGATCACATCTTCCCGCGATACTCCCTGCTTCGTAAACGGCGGCGGCTTGGTAGGAAAAGGCTGCGTCAAAGAAGTCTGCTCTCCAGGCACAGTGGACTGCCCGACAGCACGCTCCTCAATCTGCCAAACTGGTTTCCCAGTCACTCGATCAAATACGAACACGAATCCCTGCTTCGTCACCTGAGCTACCGCCTTGACCTTATTTCCATCCACAACAATATCCATCAAATTGGGAGCGCAGGGCAAATCATAGTCCCACAATCCATGATGCACCGTCTGAAAATGCCACACCCGGTTCCCTGTTTTGACATTCAGACAAACCAGACTCTCCGCAAAAAGCCCGTCGCCCAATCGATGCCCTCCGTAAAAATCATTTGTCGGAGTGCTCGTCGGCAAATACACATATCCGAGTTCCTCATCCCCGCTGATCGAAGTCCATACATTCGCACTACCCGTATACGTGTTCGCGCTGTCCTCCCAGGTATCAGCCCCAAACTCACCGTCCCAGGGAACAATATTGAATGTCCAAAGCAGCTTCCCGCTCCGAACATCAAAACCCTTCACCTGCCCCGGCGTGCCCTCCTTGATCGTAGGCCCGTCCGATATCGATGACCCGACCACAATCACATCGCGAACAATAATCGGCGCAGAAGGATGGCCATACCCGCGACCCCGGGTAACACGAGGCACACCCTCCAGCAAGTCCGCCAGACCTGCCATTCCAAAACTCTCTACCAATTCACCCGTCTTCGCATCCAGGCCTACCAGCCACGAATCACTCCTCGCCATATAAATCCGCTCATCATCTCCGTCCTTCCAATAAGCCACTCCCCGACTGATATACCCCAGATTCGGCGGCCGCCCAGCCTTGAACGCCTCAGAACTGTACGACCAAATCGTCTCACCCGTCGCAGCATCAATCGCAAACGCTTGACCAAGACTCGTACTTCCATACAGAACCCCGTCCACCATCAAAGGTGTGCACTCGAAATATGTCGCCCGCGCAAGAGGCTCATACTCATCCTGAATCCGCTTATCAACAGACTCCCACGTCCACGCAATCTTCAGGTCCCTCACGTTTTCCCGATGAATTTGCGAAAGAGGAGCATACTTAGTAGATCCCAGGTCCCCGCCATAAGAAAGCCACGACTTGCCGGATGTCCCCCCTTGCGCAGACACAACATTGCAGAACAAAGCGACGACGAATAAAAGACCGAAGGACTGCTTAACCATCTCAAAACTCCAAATCAGTAACAGGCAAAATCAGCGCACTGGAATGACCCGCATCATGAAAAACAGAATTCACCGCCTTGCGCGCCCCCATCGTAGACTCACCGGGCGCTTCCCCTGTGTTCGGGTTCACCTCAAAACGTGGGAAACTGCTCGAGGAAATATGAATCGCAATCCGGTGACCCTTCTCAAAAGTCATCGACATGCTCCACAAATCGATCACCATCAGCTCTGGCTTCCCCGGCGTCATCATCCGAATGTCCCCCGGCTTCCGCCCGTCACGATACCGGGTCCGAATCGGTGAATCGATCATGATCGCCTCATACCCGTCCGGGTACACGTCCACCAGCTTAATCATAAAGTCCGTAT
The DNA here is from genome assembly GCA_012965445.1 of Candidatus Hydrogenedentota bacterium. The sequence continues at coordinate 4,455 of DTSJ01000398.1, read as the reverse complement.
CAACAGCATCAGTCGAAGCCCACAACTCAAACTCAATCCGACCCTGTATCGTAACCTCCTCATCCAGCACCTGCGTCTCAAACCGCAAATAATCCTGCCGATCAGAAATCTCCCGCTGGTCAACAGGCCCCACCCGTATCGGAAAACGGTCCGGCAGATTATTATAGTTCGCGCCCCCAACAGTAGGGATGGGATCAGCCGGATCGAAAACATATGAAGTCGCAGATTCCAATTCGGTAGGCCGTACAATCGACATCGTCTTGTCAGCCCTCAAATAGTAACGCGTGTCCCTCGACACCGGCGGCCAAACATCAGTCTTGAAAAATCGGTTCCGATCAGAAACCTTCCCCTTACGCGCGGCGCCCAGATGATGATACGTCATCGCAGGCTCATCCATAATCCCGTTCTGTTCCCCCTTCAGCCAATACCGGAACCACCGCATCTCCTCGTCAAACCCGCGGTTCAATCCAATCGCGTCCGGATACTCCAGATCCCCGTCCAACTTCGAATGCGCCCACGGCCCCATCCAGAGCTTCTGGTTTCCCCTCGCCCCCTCACGCCCGTGATACTGCAGCGCAACGAAATTATTGATCGCACCCCGCGCAAACATATCGTACCAACCGCCGAAATTGTAGATCGGAATATTGATCTTATGCCGATGATGAATCAGATCCGTGCGTTTCCATTTTTCGTCCAGCACCACCCGAGACTTCAGAATCGGAATCTGATCCTCCGCCCCCGTAATCCGCATGAAGTTCCCACGGAAATGTTCCCTAAAAATCCCACCCATAAAATAAGACTCGTCGAACAGAGATTCCGGGGCCGTCACCACATACCCGCATACCAGATGCGGAGGATCAGCCGCAGCCGCTAGATTCGTATTGATCCCCAACGCCGAACGACCTGACATTCCGACTTTCCCGTTACACCATGACTGCTCAGCGATCCACTCGATCACATCGTACCCGTCCACGATGTCAGTCTGATAAGGCTCGTACACGCCCTCCGAAGTAAACTTTCCTCGGCAGTCCTGTGTCACAAAGGCGAACCCGTCATCAAAATACCGCTGCGCACGCCGATCAGAGCGCTTCATGTTGTAAGGCGTCCGCGTCAATATCACCGGCCATGGCCCCTCTCCCTCCGGCAGATAGACATTCGTCCCCAGCATCACCCCGTCCCGCATCGCCACCTTAAAATGCTCCGGCACAGGATACGCTACGTCCTGCGCGAACGACACGACATTGACGCACAGGATCGATACAGTGATGAAATTCGTGAGCAATCTACGCACAAAAAAATGCTCCCTTATTCGAATAGAACAAGGGAGCATAATAACGCGTTTATCAATCGGTTTCAACAGGACTAATCAGTCGTTTCTTTATCCCCGTCAGCGTAAACATACTCAAATACACCAAACATCATCTCATCAGTCGACTCCAACCCGAATCCAACAGTCCGCGTCGGATCAGGATTGTTTGGATTGTCCTCCGAATTGTCCCATACCGCGGTAATCTCTATTTTCGATCCAGCCGGAACAACTATTGGCTCCTTCGGATAGTAAAACAACTGCCAGTCAAAACTGTACGCGGGCACATCCAGCAGTATCTTGCCTTTTCCATCCGGATAGACCGCCTTGAACTGCATCGCCTTGCCCCGCAGATGCATATGCGGAAACAACGAAATTATTTTGATGTCTTCCGCAACATGCCAAGACTCCACTTCCGTATGATTTGCCGCCCCCGCAGGAATCCGAAATCCGAATGATCCGCCGAGGGAGAGG
>DTSJ01000398.1:0-2665 GCA_012965445.1 Candidatus Hydrogenedentota bacterium | reverse complement strand
CCGAGTGTGTATCCGGAAGGGATGGGTCGTCGTATCAAGAATGATCCGCCGAGCGTGGCTGTTATCTCATTCTTCAGCTTACCCTCACCATGATACAATCCAATCTTCGTAACGTCTGTAGTCGCTGTTCCATTCGGATGATAATGCATGTTCGCCATCAACGTCTGACCATTCTTGATGCGACGACCCATCCCTTCCGGATACACACTCGGCTCCGTACCAACGGCCCAAGTACCGAGCACATCAAAACCCCCGCTCATGCCCGTTCCGCTGCCGAATCCATTCTGAAAAATAACGACATGATGCGCCACTTCCCGGTTCGTCGGCCTAATCTCCACCGACTGAATCCACCGCGAATCGTCAACTTCCGCTTTGAACATCAGGTTCGGAAAAATATCCGATCCCTCAGCAGGTATCTTTACTTCAGGAAGTAGAATCACCTGATCCGGTTCGCCATTCTGCCAGCCCTCTGTAAACCCGGGATACTCAGGCATGTCTTTCGGATTCCCGCGAACAGCTCCCTCGTCTACCCACGCAACAATAGTCGCAATTTCCTCTTCCGTCAACGAAGGATTATTCGAAAACTCCCCGTGCGCTGGATCAGCAAACCAGGGAGGCATCTCGCGCTTGACAACCTTCTCCTTGATCGCTTTCGCCCAAGGACGCGCCTCACTATAATTCCGCAACGACATCGGAGCCATCTCGCCAGCCCGATGACAACGCAAACACTTCTCATACAGAATGGGTGCCACATCCTTCGTATAAGTCACCTTCTCAGCCTGCACACTTCCCGCAAGCACAAACACCAAGACAAAACAAAATCCCAGAACACGCATCGTCACACCTCCTCAATAGTCGCACTAACCCTCTACTGTTTTTCACAGTCTACACACTTCCGGGCTGATGAACAATAGAAATCTTTCGAATGCCAGAACTATCGAACGGCCGATACCGGCGCGATTCATCCTAAACTACTAAGGAATCTGGCTTTAATTCGATTCAGACTCTTTGAGCTCCCGTTCCTTTTTACGCCGCTCATTGACCTGCAACTGGCGTTCATAGTGTCCCTCGACCAACTTCATGCCCTCTCTTATGTCTTTTTTATTCAAACTTATTCGAGAGTCTCCCGAAGCATGCGGCACGAAGTCCAGCTCATAATCCAGCTCGTCAGTCCAAGTGCGCCCCCAGTCGTTCGTTGAATAAGAGTGATACCCGACCTCACTATCTGGCCCACCTAAGTTAACGGGATGCCAGATTATAATTTTTCCCTTCCCATTCTTATCCATACGAAAGTCATTGAAATAGGATGTATGGAAGTACTTTTTGAAGAACTGTGTAACTTCCCAGGTCGCGCCGAAATCCTCGCTCATGACAAACATTAACTCATGGGCAGGGCCCTGGGGAACATTATCCAGAACTCCCCAAACGTATTTACCATCCATAGATCTGCCCGCCCAACGCCAGTCGTGCATTGGCGCCGGAACACTATAGCGTGTCCATTTGCCGGCGACAGAGGTGATAATGGAAGGCCCTACAATGTAGCTTCCGAATTCGGACTCAGTACATGTATAACAAAATTTCAGCTACATCGTTATAGCCTCTAGAGTAAAGATGAAAAAACAACTTGCTCTTATTGATGTAATCCTCATCAATCGGCATTGTCTGAAGAGGCTCTCCGTCCTTGGCATCAGGACCCTGGGCGAATGCGCAAATAGAAACGAACGCGAACAATACGAAAAGAACCCTACTTATCCACATCGGCCACCTCCAATCGATTCTATATGTACACATTGAGAATCTCAATCAATCAGTAATAGTACTTACTACGTCAAAAACCCCATATGCTTCAAATCAAAAGCAATGATCTCATCTTCCTTGCCAGCCCGCAGCTTGTTCGCCCACGCCGGATCAGACAATAAAGCACGCCCCACGGCGACCAGATCAAACTCATCCGTCTCAAGCCGCTCAATCAAATCATCAACATTCGTGGGAGAAGATTCCGCACCCGCATACGACTTCAGGAAATCGGTATCCAATCCAATACTCCCAACCGTAATCGAAGGCTTACCCGTAATCTTCTTCGCCCAACCCGCCAGATTTAATTCCGAACCCTCGAACTCCGGCGTACCAAAACGACGCTGACTGCAATGGAAATAATCTACACCCGCATTCGACAAAGGCGTCACAAAAGCCTCCAACTCCTCAGGTGTCGGCGCCATCTTATGATGATAGTCGCCCTGCTTCCATTGTGAAAACCGGAACACAATCGGGAAATCATCCGACACGTTCGCCCGCATCGTCTCCACAACCTCAACTCCAAAACGAACCCGCTCCGCCAGAGTCGCTCCCCCATACCCGTCCGTGCGCTGGTTCGTAGCTTCCCAGAAAAACTGGTCGATCAGATAACTGTGCGCGCCGTGAATCTCAATACCGTCCATCCCGATAGCCTCAGCATCCTTCGCTGACTGACCATAAGCCGCCACCGCCTCGTCAATATCATCCTGAGTCATTGCAGTCGCCGGCACTGCCCCCTCCTTGTCCTTGAGTGAAGGATGCACAACTGCCGAAGGCCCTATCACCGGATCATCAGGATTAGGACCAATATCGGGCTGACGAATACTACCCACATGCCAGATCTGCGGAATAATAAACCCGCCCGCGGCGT
>DTSJ01000397.1 GCA_012965445.1 Candidatus Hydrogenedentota bacterium | reverse complement strand
CCCGGGATGCTGTGGAGGAAATAGTATCCAGAGGCAAAGAAAGGGGATATCCTGTGAAATCCATGATTCATGAGGTCGTTCAGAGCGACCTCTTTAGGAGACAGTAGATATGCATCGCAAAATCGACCGTCGCACATTTCTTCGCGCTTCCGGCGTGGCAATGGCGTTGCCGCTGCTTGAATCCATGAATCCTGCGCTGGCGCGTGCGGCTGTGGATTCGCTCAAGCGGATGGTGAACATTTGCACGACGCTGGGATTGTACGCGGACTCCTGGTTTCCCAAGACTTTGGGCGCGGGATATGAGGCGACTGAATATCTGAAACTTATCGATAAACACAGAGGCAAGTACACTGTGTTTTCCGGGTACTCCCACAGAGATCAGTCGGGACGCCAACCGCACAATTCAGAAATCACGTGGCTGACCTCCGCGCGCCGTCCTGGTCTGGATGGATTCCGCAACACGATCTCCGTAGACCAGGTCGCGGCGAACGACCTTGGTTATGTAACACGATTCCCGTCTATTGTGTTGGGCACAGCGTCTCCTCTGAGCCAATCGTATACGAGAAGCGGCGCGATGGTGCCTGCCGAAACGAGTCCTGCGGGGCTGTTCAAGAAACTTTTCCTTCAGGGTACGCCGGAGGAGATCGAGCGGGAAATACACAGCCTGAATGACGGCGGCAGCATTCTTGATCGGCTCAAATCGCAGACGACTTCGCTCCGCAGGCGTGTGAGTAAGGCTGATCAGGAGAAACTAGACGCGTATTTCGATGCTGTACGAACGGCTGAGCTGGAGCTTACGGAAGTGAAGGCATGGCAGAGCAAGCCGAAACCTTTGGTGGGTGAGGCTCCTCCAGTAGATATTCCGAGCCGCGCAGACCTTATCGGTCGGATCAGGGCGATGTTTCACATGATACCGCTTATTTTGGAGACTGATTCGTCCAGGGTTGTGAGTATGATGATCCACGATCACGGAGTGGTACCGCAAGTGCAAGGTGTGAGCTCGGATCAGCACAGCCTTTCGCATCACGGGCAGGACCCGACGAAGATTGCGCAGTTGAAGGTGATCGAACGGGAGGTCATATCCACCTTTGGCGATTTGTTGACACAGCTTGGCGAACGGAGCGACTCCAACGGTTCGCTGATCGATCAGACGAGTATACTCTTCGGAAGCAACCTTGGCAACGCCAATGCACACACTTCCTACGACCTTCCAATACTCGTCGCAGGCGGGGGATTCGATCACGGAAAACACGTTTCACATAGGGGTGCGGAGAACGCCCCGCTTAGTAATCTGTTTGTCGCAATGCTACAGAATATGGGTGTGGAATCGGACATGTTCGGACAGAGCGACGGTACGTTGAGCTGGTGACGGCGGTTTCATTTCGACGTTACAATTCCAATGCGACTGGCTGGAGTTATGTTCTGACACTTTCGGCTATGAACGCAATCCAATCGTCATGATTTTGTGGTTCATAGGTCGTGATGGAAACGCTGGTGCGGACGATTTCGCGCAGGTCATTGCGATTCTCGATGTCTCCTTTTGCGAGCGCCTGAGTTGCGATATTCCCGAGCGCGGTGCCCTCTACAGGCCCGGCCAGTACGGTGCGGCCCATGGCGCTGCTGGCCATCTGGCACAATAGTCTGTTTTGTATTCCGCCGCCCACCATATGAATTTTTTCGAAATGTTTTCCGGTGACGGACTCCAGTTCCGTCAGTCCGTGGGCGTAACTCACGGCAATGCCTTCCAAAATCGCACGAACCATAGCTGGGATCGATTCGGGTGTTCGCTGATCATGATCCTGGTAGTAACCCTGAATTTCCTCCAGCATGTCCGGGGGATTGTAGAAGCGAGGATCGGAAACATCCAGAGGGTGTCGAAACGGGTTTTCCTGCTCTGCGAGTTCTGTCAGTTCGGCGTAACTGTATTCCTGGCCTTCCTTTTGCCAGGCTGCACGGGCCTGCTGCAATACCCAGAGTCCTGCAATATTTTTCAGAAAGCGGATGGTGTTGCCGTGGCCTCCCTCGTTGGTGAAATTCGCTGCTCTCGCTGCCTCGGTGGTTATCGGCTCGTCCAGCTCGGCACCCAGGAGAGACCATGTTCCGCACGATATATAAGCCCAGTTGTCGCCGTCTGCCGGAACGGCAAGAACGGCGGAGGCTGTGTCGTGGGTGCATGGAGCTATCACGTCACACGATTTTAGCCCGGTTTCCTCGCAGATGTTCTGCGCCAACGGGCCGAGGATGGTGCCCGGTTCAACGACCTTTGGCATCATGTTTATGGGTAGGTTAAAGGCATCGAAAAGCTCTTCGCTCCAGGTCCGGGTCGCTGCGTTCAGCAGCTGTGTCGTACTTGCATTGGTGTATTCGCAAACCTTCACGCCGCTGAGGAAGTAGTGCAACAAATCAGGCATCATCAGAAAGGTTTTGCCCTCGCGAAGCAGTTCCGGCGCTACGTCCTTGAGAGACCACAGTTGAAGGAGGGTATTGAAGGGGAGAAACGCGATACCGGTCTCTCGATAGATTTCCGCGGGAGGCATGACTTCCCCGCACTTTTCCAGCAGGCCGTCAGTGCGATGGTCGCGATACTGCACCGGGTTTTGAAGGAGCTGACCTGATTCACCGAGAAGCCCGTAATCCACACCCCAGGAATCTACGCCAATGCCGGACAGGTTGTTGCCGTAGAGCTGAACGAATTTCTTGATGGCTGTCTTAACTTCATCGAAGATGTAGAGCACGTCCCAGTATTGGACGCCCTGCACGGAGATATTTCGACTCGGCCAGCGATGGATTTCCTCTGTTTTGATCACGCCGTTTTCGAGATGACCGACAATGGCGCGCGCGCTTTCGGCACCCATATCGATGGCGAGGTAAGCTGATTTGCTTTTTCCCATTAGTGCGTTTCCACTCTTTTGAGCGCCTTTCCAATTCGGAACGGCTGATTAAACCGCGCGGGATTTTGAATATGATAGTGAAATTGAGTAACTTATAGCGAAATCTGCCATCCGGAAATCAAAACCAATAGTACCTGACAATATTGACAAATAGTCGCCGGATGAACAATCAACCAATGAGGAAAACGCAATGCTAAAGGGATTGGTCAAGGGAATCCATCACATTACGGGCGCGGTGATTGACGGGCAGCGCGATTATGATTTTTATACCAACGTCATGGGGCTGCGGATGGTGAAACGCACGGTCAATCACGAGGTGGGCAACCTTTGGCATTTTTTCTATGGCGACTATGAGGGGCATATGGGAACCATCATGACGAATATGCTTTTCGACGGCATTCCCATGCGGGACTATCAACGTGGCCGGGGAAGTATCGACGCTCTTTCGTATTCTATCCCGATGGGTGCGACGGCTTATTGGATCCAGAGACTGAATGACAACGGTTATACGACGACGGAGCGCCCAGATCGATTCGGCAACAAGGTCACGCACTTCAAGGATCCGGGCGGGTTGGATTCGGAGTTGATTGAATGCGACGACGATACGCGCGACACGACTCCGTATGCCGGACTGGATGCCTCGAACATCATTCGCGGATTTCATTCGGCGAGTTTAATCTCCCGGCTGCCGGAGTTGACGATTGGTTTTTTTACGCTGGGGCTTGGTTTCGAAGTTGTCGGTCAGGAAGGAAATCGGACGCGGTTGGCAGTGGACGGCGGCGGCCCAGGAAAGACGATTGACATTCTTGACGAGCCGGATCTTCCCTGGGGTCTGTTTGGCCTTGGCGCGATTCACCACATCGCGTTTACGGTTGAATCGGTCGAAGCCATGAAAAAGGCGTGGGGCGTGCTTAGCGGCGGTGGAATGATCCTCACCGATATGCGCGATCGTAAATGGTTTCATTCGATTTATATGACCGAGCCGGGCGGCATCAATGTTGAAATCAGCAATGTCGATCCGGGATTCACGGTCGATGAACCGCTCGAGGAACTGGGACAGGTGCTGCAGCTTCCCAAGCAGTGGGAAGACGATCGCGAGCGCATCGAGTCGGAACTTCCGGCGATGAAGTGGTAGACTGCCACAACACTGTGGGCAACCGAAAGGGAGAAAATGGCAGACTCGCAACGCCAGGAAATCGATAGAATCGTATACCCGGTAGTGTTTCGCGAACAGTCTTCATTCAAGGATACCTACGCGGGCGCGATGGACATGGTGTTTTTCGACTGCCAGTTGCTCCGACCGAAGAGCGTAGAATCCAAAACAGTCATCGTGTTCAGTCACCCGATCGGGGGAGGCGCGTGGCTGCCCCTGGTAAGTGCGCTCGCGCACGCGGGACATCACGTGATTTATGCGAACACTCGCTTTCGTGGGAACGACACGGCTCTCGTGATGGAAAAATGCGTGGTGGATCTGGGGCAGGCAATCAAGCACGCGAAGCAAAAGCTTGGCTACGAAAAGATAGTCCTTGGCGGATGGAGCGGGGGCGGTAGTCTCTCACTCTTTTATCAGCAACAGGCGGAACGGCCCTCCGTTACCCAGACCCCCGCGGGCGATCCACCGGATCTAACCACAGCTGGTCTGATTCCGGCAGACGGTCTTATGCTTCTTGCCGCACACATCAGCCGGGCAGGGACGCTTACGGAATGGATGGACCCTTCTATACTGGATGAGGATGAGCCGGACCAGCGCGATCCAGAATTGAATTTGTACAATCCGGAGAATCCCAATCAGCCACCATATTGGGAGGCGTTCGTGGCGCGATTTCGCGAAGCGCAGATCGCGCGAAATCGAAGGATTACGGCCCGTGTTAAAGAACAATTGACGGCCCTGCAGTCAAACGGCAGTGCGCAGCAGGAGTACTGTTTCACCGTCTACGGAACCATGATGGATGTGAGATGGCAGGATCCGACCATCGACGCGAATCAGCGCAAGCCCAACACTTGCTACCTGGGCGATCCAGAGGTGGTGAACGACGGCCCGGTCGGTCTGGCTCGGTTCTGTACGTTGCGCAGTTGGCTTTCACAATGGAGCTATGACGATTCGAACGCGGACGGAGTCGCGTGCGCCAGAGACATTACCTGCCCGGTCATCGTCATCGGAAATCTCGCGGACGACGCGTGCACGCCGAGCCACACGCATCGGCTGTACGAAGCAGTGGGCCATGACGACAAAGAACTTCACGAGATCGACGGCGCGACTCATTACTATATTGGACAAGACGTGCAGCTGGCCGAGGCTACGGGGCACTGCACGAATTGGCTTTCTGCCAAGGGATTGGATTGACCGCGATGCCGCACTCATTGAAAGAACTACTTGCTAAGCCGGGAATTATCGAAGCTCCTGGTGTATATGACGGGATCACCGCGAGGGTTGCTGTAGCCGAAGGCTTCGACGTCCTCTACATGACTGGCTACGGTACAGCCGGCAGCCACGGATTTCCTGATATCGGATTATTGGGGCTGACCGAGATGGCATCCAACGCAGCGCGAATCGTTGACGCGGGCGGCGTGCCTGTAATCGCAGACGCGGATACGGGCTATGGCGATCAAGCCAACGTGAGGCGGACGGTGAGGGAATTTGAGCGCGCTGGTGTTTCGGCGATTCATCTGGAAGACCAGGTTTGGCCGAAGAAATGCGGACACATGGGGGAGAAGCAGGTCATTTCGTGTGTGGAGATGGTCGACAAACTCAAGGCTGCGGTCGATTCGCGCAGGAACGAGGATTTTCTGATTATCGCGCGGACCGATTCAATTGCCGTCGAGGGCTTTGACGCGGCGATGGAACGCGGGCATGCCTATGCCGAGGCAGGTGCTGATCTTTTGTTTGTGGAAGCGCCGACGGACCGTGAGCAGATGGAAGCCGTGCCTCGTAAACTTTCCGAACGTCCTCATCTGGCGAACATTGCTCCGAGGACACCCTTGTACTCTTCCGTGGAATTGGAGGCGATGGGTTACAAAATCGTGATTCATCCTGGCATTTGCCTATCGGCTGTACTCAAGGCCTGCCGTGACGAACTCGCGACGCTAAAAAAGAACGGACTGCCAAGCGATCCCGGCGAGTGGCGCGAAAACTTTCAGGAAATCAACAGTTTCCTCGGCCTCGACGAATACGAAGATGGCGGAGAGTGAGGGATTCGAACCCTCGGTACAGTTTCCCGCACAATGCCTTAGCAGGGCACCACCTTCAACCACTCGGTCAACTCTCCTTTGGGCTGGACAGAGTATCATGTAGGCGTATTTTTGTTCAAGTCTGGGAGGAATACGAAGGTGGCTTTTCGTTTCAATCGTTGATTGAACCTCCATTGAAATGGCTATACAATGGGCTTCCGACGCGAAATGAGGAGGTGCGAGGGAAATGACCGGACCTATTGGAATTATTGGAACGAGTGTCCTCCGCATTGTCATTCAGGGTCTTTGCTTCTTGAGTATTGTCGCGCATGCACAGAGCGATCCCCCTCCGAACATTGTCGTCCTGTTTTCGGACCAGCATAGGATGGCTTCGTTCCCGGGAGAGCCTTATACGGATGTGATTGCGCCCAATCTTGAACGTCTTGCGGGCCAGGGCGCGCGGTTTACGAATGCGATTTCGAATTATCCGGTTTGCTCGCCGTTTCGGGCGATGTTGTTGACGGGGAGATCGCCGTACAATAACGGTGTCCTTGACAATCGGATGCCGATGAACGATCCGGGGGAATCGGTGGCGAACGTGTTTCAGGGCGCGGGGTATCACACCGGGTACATCGGGAAGTGGCATCTGCAGATGCCCGCTACGAACACGCTTGAGCCTTTCGGATTCGATGAGAGTATCGTGTGGGAAGGAACGAACAGTCATTTCAAGTCGACGTATTGGGACAACACGAAGTCGGAATGGCACAAGAACACCGAGTACAACGCTTTTACCATGACTGAACAGGCGGTTGATTTTATTGATCGCAATCACGAGAACCCGTTTATGCTATATGTTTCGTTCAATCCGCCACATTCGAATTTTTTCGATGCGCCAGAGAAGTATAGAGCGCAATTCCAAGGCCGGGACCTGAAGCGGCGCCCGAATGCACTCCCAGAGCCGATTGGTCAGTACGAGCGATTTTCTCGCGGACGATGGAATGATCAGACGCTTGCGGGATATCTCGCGCATATCGAAGCGCTCGACCATGCGGTCGGCGATGTGCTGAACAGACTGGATGCGTTGAAATTATCGGAAAATACGATTGTGATTTACACGTCTGATCACGGTGAGATGATGTTGTCTCATGGTCGAACGGGCAAGCGAACGCCTTACGAAGAATCGATTCGAATTCCGTTTTTGCTTCGCTGGTCAGGTCATGTTGAAGCTGGTTCGGAGCCGGAGGCTGTGTTTGGAAACATCGATGTGGCTCCGACGCTGCTGGGCCTGGCGGGTATCAAGAGTGACTATCGTTTTGACGGGTATGACTTCTCGCCGATGTTATTGCGTGGTGAAAATTCTCCGACGGACTATCAGCCGATCATGCACATTCAGAAATTGAACGCCACGCATGGCGATGATCATCCGGCGGAGCGGTTCCGGGGCATTCGCACGAAGCGGTATACCTATGCGCTTGATGAGGACGGGCCTTGGCTGCTTTTCGACAACGAAGAAGACCCGTATCAGCTGGAGAACCGGATCGACGACGAGAAGTACGAAACAGTTCAAGATTCGATGCATAAGCTGGTAAAAGAATGGCAAATCAAATACAATGATCCCTTTGATGTCGAGAAGTAAGCTCGTTCTGGAAGGAAATGAATCCATGTCGCGAAATATCCCCGTTCTTGTGCTGTTTTCGATCATCATCGCATTCTTTTTTCCTCCTGCCGTTAACGCCCAATCTGCTAAGCCAAACATCATCTACATCATGGCGGACGACCTGGGCTATGGAGACGTCGGTTGCTATGGGCAGAAGGTGATCC
>DTSJ01000396.1 GCA_012965445.1 Candidatus Hydrogenedentota bacterium | reverse complement strand
AGCTAGGATTTGGTCGGTAGATAAAATGTGGATAGCGTTTTCGGGGGAAGCGCCTATTCTGAATCGGCGTTTTAGGAACAATCAGGGGGATCCAACATGAATGAGGTTACGAGAGAATCTACCGATCAGGATCGGGTGCCAGTCGAATCACCGGGCTACGTATGGCTTCTGGCAACTTTTCTGTTGATCGCGATGATTTTCCTGCCGATACTGATGGCCTGAAAACTGGTCATATTTGCATGCGATTGCTATCTGGTCGAATCTTCAGCTGAGGCATCTGGGCCGGCAGAGGCTTCATCAAGTTTCTTGTCTTCCTCGAAACTGAACTCCAGCATTCGAAACGGAAATGCGCTCTCAGAGAAGAAATGACGATCGGGAAGGATCTCGTGTTCGGCGCCGAAGTATTTGTTGAAGATGAATCGAAAGGTATTCACGGAAGTCATTGAGTCGTAAAAATCGTCGTAATCCTGGTTGGGCAGGTAGATTGCGTTAAGAATGGATGAGCGTTCCTTATGGTTTGTTTCTTCAGCACTACTCCATACAAGCTTGGAACCTGGGCCGTGGTCACCCTGAACGATAATAATCGCGCCGGGATCATTTTGCCTGAGTTTAGTGATGGTTTCCATTAGAAGATTGTTCAAAGAGTTCAGCTGATAAATGTATGCCCCACGGTATTCCGCAACATCCATTGACGCGCCGACCAGGTAGTTGCCGTCACCCAAGTGGAACCGGGGCTCCTTTGGATGGACAAGTTCTCCGTCTTCGCCAAACACGAAGGGAGGGTGCGGACACAAGATGTGAGCGAAGGTAAATGTCGGTTTGTCGAACATGCCGGAAATATCCGGTATGGTCTCGAGGGTCTGAATTTGCAGATCCCGGTGGGCTTCAAAGGGGTCCCTAAAAGCCAATTCACGGAGTATGGGATACACCGGGGTGTGGGAATGCAGTTGGGCCTGGAATTGATTCATGCCCGACGTTTTTTGATTCAGGTAGTGGTCCGCACCCAGCATGTCCCAACCTGCAAAACCGGAACTTATCCCTACGGAGTCGTATCCAAAGTTACGAAAAAAACCTTTGACGTAACTCCATCGAATCAGGAATGCAAACGGACGTTCGTCGGTCGTGAGTTCCAGATCGTTCGTTTCGATGAACTCATCCAGGTATTCCATATTCAGCGTCGCGGGCAATGACAACACAGTTCGCATGTAATTGGAACGCGATGCGTTTGAGACCCAGAAGCCTTCATTGCGAAGATACTCGACGAATCGGGCGTTCTTTGTCATGTAGAATTCTTCCAGCGCTTTCTCCCCGCCGTAACCGTCCAATATGATGAAGTAAACATTCGGGGTGGTACCCTTCATGGCGATCTGTTTGTCAGACAAAGAGCCCGGTATCTCGTGCATCTCCATGGACGGCGGCGCAACCAGTGCTTTCACGATGGAGTATGCGGGAATTCCTACGGCGACCAGCGATGATACGTTCAAGAAAGCGACCAGCGCCCTGAAATCGGATTTGCTCTTAACGATGAAATAAATCAGCCAATTCGAAATGATCAGGACTGCGACGGTCTGAGCGATCCAGCCACTGTACGTGTAGTAGAAACTGAACAGGATCATCAGCCACGATATGATCAGTGCGCTTTTTCGAATGTTCCGTGTCATGGCCCAGATGATTCCCCACCCGATCAACGCGATGAGGAGGGCGGTTATCATGGAAGGGCGGACGATTGAAAAGTCGACCTTGTCGACGTTTTCGCGATAGAGATGTACGATCGGAAATAGTGCAATGAATATGGGAAAAACGACGGGTTTTTTTTTTTGAGGGGTCTTGGCACTCACAGACCATCTCCTGTCGGTTGGTTGGTCGCGGCAACGAGAAATCACCTTAACATAACAAGATCTTTGTCTACAAATCGTGGGACTCAATAAAGTACCATGTTGATCGACGAAAGCAGATGGTCGTACTTCTAACTGACCGATTGTAAAGCACATGCAAAAAACGCTGCGTATTACGGAAATCTATCACAGCATCCAGGGCGAATCGACCTGGGTCGGTCTGCCTTGTATTTTTGTGCGGTTCGCGCGATGTAATTTGCGCTGCACGTGGTGCGACACCACTTATTCTTTT
>DTSJ01000395.1 GCA_012965445.1 Candidatus Hydrogenedentota bacterium | reverse complement strand
CGATTCGCCGACAAAGAGGGTTTCACCCTGATTGAATTGATGATCGCATCCGCGATATTCGTTGTCGGCATTGTCGCTGCGATGCAATCGTACGTCAGCTCCAACAATCTGAGAATCGATGCTGAGCAGCGAACCACCGTTTACGTGCGCACCCATACCGTGATGGACGAAATATACCGGGCCGAGTTAGGGGCAGCTGACGAGCCAGGAACATTGTTAGGTTATGTACCGCCTGAGTTTGACGGCTTTCCCACTTTCGATATCGATATTGTATATTTAGACGGAAATGGTAATCTGGTCAGCCCACCACTCGTGGGTGTTGAAGACCTGCCGAATCCGCTGCAAGTGTTCGTCACGACGACCTCAACCTACTTGTCGGGTCGTGAAGAAACCATGACAACCGCATCGATCGTACGGAGATGACAACTATGACGCCGAAATCCGGAACCCTCGGAGCTAGCGGATCGTTTAGGGACCAATCCGGCTTTACACTTATTGAGCTTGTAATCGTCCTCGCGATTATCGTAATTCTTTCTGGCATCCTCTTCACGGCAATGCTCATGACCACTCGCTCGGTGGAAATCAACAATTCAAAAGTGATTACTCAGGACAATGCCCGCAACGCGATGATGGTCATTGTGCGCGAATTGCGACAAGCCAATGCCGCAACGCTCGTGGCAGAAGCGAACGGATCGCTTACCTACAGAGTTGTCCAGGATACAGACGGCAATGGATGGCCCGTTGATGCGGCTGGGAACCCCCAATACAGCGCGTTACGAAACATCGGGCTGGATGTCGACGACGTTAACGGCGATAGCCTAACGACAAGTCAGGTCGTTCGGACTGAAGTGGGTGGCGCTCCTGTCGTATTGGCCAATTTCGCGGCCCCTGTTAACGGAATCAGCTTTGACCTGTTAGGAGACACTGGGGTCCAAATTCAAATTTTTTTGCAAGACAATTCCGGCCCTGCTGGGACCGGAGTGACAATGACGTCCAGTCTTACGGAAACCGTAACGCCCCGAAATTAAACGAGAACTCGTCGAAGGGAGGATAAGACTATGACTAAATCAAATAGAGCTTTGAACGGACAAGAAGGCATAGCGTTGTTCGCCGCCCTCATTTTGCTGGCATTGGTTACGTTTCTAATGGGTTCACTTTCCATTAGAGTGCTAACGCACAATAACCATGTCACCAACTACGGAGATTTTAAGGACGCCTACCATGGAATGGAGTCCGCCATGGCGCTAAGCCTTCAATCACTCACGAATGGTGGGGATGGCTGGATTGGGGTGGATGAAGCCTACCATGGCGGAAACGTCATACCGACCTTCTATGATGACGAGGTGACGCCTCTCGTACTGCCCGGAACGGATATTGAGTACTTTGCATACACCATCGACTGGTCCAACGACGGGGTCGACAACGTGGGAAACGGAACGATCGACGGCGTTACCGAAAGCACGATGATCAGTATTCATGTAATAAGTAGGGTTGCGAGTGTTATTCGCCGCGGTGTGGGCATATTTGGCCAGCAAGATGGTGGTGGTGGTGGTCCCAGCATCTGGGACAATGCCATTTTCGGCGGTCCCGGCAAACGGAACCAGCAGCAAACCATATTCTACGTTACCAAGGGTAGTAAGTGGGTCAAAGTTCACGGTCCCGTCCACATTCTCGGCGACGACATTAACAACGGTGACACGGCACTGAATCTGACCAAAAATAGCTATATCAGAAACAGCTACGACGGTCTACCCAGCTCCATCACAAATAATATTCCGGCACTCGAAGTGGACGGAGACGGAAACAGTACATTGAATGCGACGCTTCGAGTAAAACAAGGTGCGGTTCACATCAACGCCGGGGGCCAACATGCCTGGATAGGCCAGGAAGACGACCAAGGAATAAACACCAACAAAGAGACTATCGACGGCCTCTATGTAGACGATGGATTTACAGGCAATGACACAGAGGGCGTTACCATTTTCAGCGACAACGGTGCCCTTGAGCCCTACGAAACGGAGTTGGGAAACAATCAGGAGTTTCCAACATACGCTGATGACGGCGGTCAAGATCATATGGATTACTATCTCGAAGGCTTTGATGCGGGCGGCGGCTCAGATTACAAAACGATTGACAACATCAAGATTGAAGACAAGAACTTCTATTGGAACGCGAGCGACGGCGTGAAAAAGGAAGACAAGAGCCTGGGCAGCAGCGGCATGCCTGACTACGATGACCTGCAGGCAATGATTGACAATGATGAATACTTTATTTGGTGGGACGCGAATGAGGAACAGATGGTCATCAATGGCCGTATCGCGATTGAAGGAGATTTTGAGACCGAACTCATCGATATCTACTATCACGGAAAAGGGAGCATTATGACGATGGACACTTCGGACCACGAAGGAAGCGTCCAGATGACGATCAAGTCCAGTCTCATTCCAAGATCCATCACGGACTTCGATAAAAGTAACCCACAATTTAACGAAGGAGGTTTTCCCGCCGACAATCTCCTCGGTCTAATGTCGAGTTACAAGATTACCTTCGACCTTGACAAAGAAAAGACCCACTCTGAAGTCTACGCCGCGATCTACTGTCAGGATCTTATCGAGATTGAAGAAAAAGGTAACCCGACTTCGTTTATCGGAGGCATGGCTAGTGACCGATTCAAAGCCAAGGGCCATACACGATTCGTACACGTCCCCGATATGGATGACTCATGGGGTGACGGCATGCGCATGATTGGCGCGAATCCCGGTGGAGGCGGCGGCGGACTAGCGTTCAATATCGCATGGTACGAAGTTGGGTTCACTAACTAATACATACACGCATTCGGTTTCGCACTACGTTCGTTAAGAACTACTGCTGCTGTCAACCTTGCGGCGTACCAGTGTCGATGACATTGGTACGCCTTTTGTCCGAGCTTGGGGATAAATGAGTCCGTTCATATACCGACAGGCGCGATTGTAAGGTTCTGAGACATATTCTCACGATCAGAAAATATAGGATTGCAAATTCCCGATAAAGGATCGTATACTCGAAAGTGAGGAAAATCTCGGTGTACATGCGACCAAGATTGCAGACGGGCATCGTTTCGGTTGAGGTGGCCGTAACTACGTACTCGTAGAAACCGATGAATGTACCTGTGGCGGGCCAGTACGAGGGGCAACATGCTTGACGAAGCAAACACATTTCGCGTCAAGAAGCAAATTGAGCTTCTGTTGGAAGATATACATGATCACCGCGGCGACTTTACGATAGAGGAAGTCGGTGCAATACTCGGGTTCGTGCAGCTAAGGCTCCGACAGAAAGACACGCCTGAAGCTGAAACCGTGTTCATCACAAAAGTGCGCGCCGTGATGACAGAATGGATGACAACCAACTGGAAAGCGTTCCCTACATCGAAGGAGGATCCTGCGGGGGATGCAATGTCGATACTTCAAAGGACCACATCCAGGTTCGCCCACGGACATTCGGAACGATGCACGTTTCAGGAAGTTGAACTGATAAAAGGCTATGTATGGGGCTTGCGCGTATATGGAGACACAGAACCTTCAACAGACAGATTGGAACAACAGCTTTCCTTGGTGAATAAGAGATACGATAGTAACCCGAATAGTCAATATGTTTTAGGCTTGCGCGTACTTGAAGACACAGATCCTTCAACAGACATATTGGAACAACAGCTTTCCTCGGTGAATCAGAGATACGATAGAAACCCGAATAGTCAAAACGATGCTGAGTCTAGGGGCTCGTCGTTGATTTCATCACTAATAAAAAACTGGTATATGATTCTTGCATTTATTGTAGTGGTAGGTGCTGTCGTTTACACCTCAACGGAATCACCTCCAGATGGCATGGGTATTGTCACCAATTCGTCTGTCGCAGTGTCCGACGAGGATTCCGCCGAACAGGAGCCTGAAACCGAGGGGGAAATGCTCGTCAGGCTCAGAGAAAAACGGCCCATCGCTCGGACACGCGAAGAAACAGCCACTATTGAAATTGACGACCTTTTCTCCGAGATCGATGACGAAGTCGAATCAGAGAAAATTGCTGAACTACTCTATTCGATCGGAAACCTCTACTACACCAAAATGAAGGACTACTTGAAAGCCGCGGAAACGTATTCCAGAATCGTCGAAGAACACCCAACGACCACTGTCGCCCAAAAAGTCTACCCGACGATTGCATTCTGCTACAAAAGAGTTGGTGACGAAGAGAACGAGCGATTCATCTATTACGAGATGATGGAGTTTTATCCCAAAGGCTCGGTCGACTATGAAGATGCGAAGACTGCGCTGGGTCTGCAATAAGCACCTGTAGGCAGCAGTTTATCTCAAACCGATATACCACATAGTTTGGCAACGGTCGCGTCGTCGTTGTGCTTGTGTGTAGTGGAATCGGTTACTGTTCCGATCCGCTGACTAATTACCGTGATATCCTGTCACCGATGTTTTCGTCTACTCGTCTTCGAAAGTGATGCGAATGATGAATGGGCCGAGGTCGCATTCGAAGGGTACTTCGAGCCAGATGGTCTTGGTTGGGTACTTGACTTTGTAGTTATCGCCGCTGACGACGGTTGGCAGGCTCAGATCCATAGGGGTCTCGCCATCTACGTTCATCTTCGCTTTCACGCGTCGTCAGTAATAGACGTATAGGTCTCGCTCATTAGCTGACCCACGATAGCCAGTGCGGTTTGAGAGGGCAGAGAAAGCGCGACGTTGCCGGTGGCATGTCCACTGATACCGATGAGTGCTACGAGATCTCCAGGGCTTTTTTCCGCATCGGTAATCCCGACTTTCCCGCGTCTGGCCTGGACTCCGAGCATGGTCGTGAATATTTCCTGCACACTTTCAATAAACGGGTTGACAAGTTCAGCTTTCATGGCGGTCCTTTCGCAATTTCGGAGTTTGGAAGAGATCGGAGGGTGTTACATTCAGAAGTAATTCAGTTCGATTAAGGAACTACCCGCTTTTCTTGATGGTCTGGCTCATTTTTCCGTGATGGTAGCGATAAGATGAGCCATTTCGTTCTCGGTATAGAATGTGGCTTTGATCTTGTTCCATGCGAGTCTATTTGCTATACTAGGAACATCTTGCAGGGTATGCCTGTCTTGAAAGCCGCTTTTCCATGTAGTTGACGGAAGCGGGTATTTTTTTGTCTGACGCTCTGTTTATCGCGTCCCCATCGTCTAGCTTGGTCTAGGACACCGCCCTTTCACGGCGGCAACAGGGGTTCAAATCCCCTTGGGGACGCCATTTTTTTGCCTCATAGTGGTCTCCCCCTTCGCTTTCGGTTCTCACCGTCTGAATGAATAGATCCATGCCCGTTTGCGTCAGTATCCCAAATAAACGGGAGAACGATGAAATGGACAAAGAAGGTACCGATGTCGACCATAGCCAATCCCTACAAGAAAATTCGAACTCAAAACCAGAAGTGTTCCCACTCTTTCGCTCATATTGGAAGGATATTACCATTGCGACACTTTTCATTCTCTTTGGCCTTCAGGCAATTCAGATGAACTCGACCATAGAAACGAATCAGCAGGCGATCGAAAGATTGAGATCCGGTGTCGATGCGAGAAACCCGACGCGATCCGTCGAAAACAGGGGGACGTCCAAAAATCTAACGAATGCTGTGATCGAGGCGCAAACGAGGCCGCTCAAATCCGGTGTCGAATATAACACAGCCGATATTCGCGCTGTCAGTCTACAAGTCAAGAGTGCCGATTCCAGACTGGATAGTCTGGAATCGGATATATGCACCATGCGGCGAGCCATAGAAAATTTGGAAAGAAATGCAAGGTAAGACTAGCCGAATCGCCTAACGAAGACGCTCAAGTACGTCTACAATTTCGGGCCAGCTACTCCCCCCCGCTACAGACACATGATCGCCATGGGGTGCCCAAACCCCGGGGTCAGTCACGCCAAACACCGCAACGGTTCGAACCCCCAAAGCAGCAGCCAAATGTGTCACGCCGGAATCGTTTCCCAGGTACTGAGACGCCCCCGCCAAATGTCTGATCAACTCGACCAGCGTCTCGCACCGGAGCGTCTCTCCAGGTAGTATCGTCGCCCCCTTCTCTTCCTCTGCAGGTCCCAGGCACCAGGTGACCCTGCGTCCATCTTTTTCGAGTGTGTCTGCGAGTTCCTCGTATTGTTCCAGCGGCCAATTTTTATCTCTGCTTCCGCTCCCAGGATGGATGATGACATCGTGAACGACAGGTTCAATCGGGCTGGCGAGCCGAAAAGCGGAGAGCTCTCCAAGTCCGAGGCACTGCTGATAGTATTTGCTCGCATGTCGGCTCCAGTTGCTGGGCGGAAGGCCCGGAAAGACGAGGACGGATGCAGACGTAATTTCCGCGAGCGTGTCCTCGATGGTCTGATCATCGTCGCGCATCCAAACGATTATCCTGTCAAAAGGGGCCAGAAAGGCAACCAGCTTCTCAGAAGGTTCCGCGAAGAGGGAATGAAAGTCAATGCTGTCCAAAGAGACCGCATTTCGAGCCAATCCTCCGGCTACAGCGAGCGAGAGACGGTCTACATAACCTGCCAGTGTGATACTACTCTCCCTGGTAAGCTCTTGAACGGCTGGACAGGTGAGAATGAAATCCCCGATCCCCCCTGTATGAATGATGAGGGTGTCCATCAGGTTCTCGTCAAGGTATGTTCGTTTCGCGACGCTTCCGATCAGGCCCCATGTGGGATGATGTCCCGGGAAAGTTGTCTTGAGTAAGATACTCGATTCCAGGCGTCGTGATTTCATAAATGACGATCTGTGTTTCCAGATTTTCACTGAGGTCGCCATTCAGAAGCCGATAGTTCTCGTGGTCTGTTGTGGTGTCGAGCAATGGCCGGAGTGCCGGAAGGATATTTGCCGAGTATCGCATGTCGAAAACGACATAGCGGGCGCCGATTTCTTTTGCGGCCTGCGCGAGCAGTTCAGGCGTGTGCGAAACATCGGGGCCGATTGACGGCATATCCGCATAGAATCCAACCTGCGGCTTGCGGCAGAAAATATAGCCGGGTTCAAGGTTCTCCCGCATCCATTTTCCTGCTGTTCTGTATTCGACCGGGGTCCTGGGGACTGAACTGATATATTGTCCGGCGATGGGCTCGGCAAGCCCTGCTGTGAAGGTAAGGAGGATGAGTATCACTGGAACAAAGCGCGCCCACCGAAATTTGTTCCAATAGAATGCCCGATGATAGAGCAACTCGATACCTTTGGCCGACCACAATGACAAGGCAATGATTACGGTCATCAAGTAGCGAGGTTCGGGCGAAAAATTTGCGAGCGTGAGACTCCACTGGACCAGACAGAAAAAGAGGATGAAACCTTCGAGGCGCGGCTTTCGGGTATTGTCGCTGTAGCGAAAGAATCCAACGCCAAAGAATACGAGCAGCAGCGGGCCGAGCATAACCGGGACGACGTCGAAATTGAGACGCATAAATGTTTTGGCAAGCGGAATCGCACCCCTTCGAAAGTAATCGAAAACGTCGTCAGACCTGGGCGCACGGTAACTGACTGTAACATTGCCGAGAATCGCGTTCATAACAACGACGTAGACTACAGTAAGCATCAAAATACCACAGGTATAGACAGCCAACCGCGTCCAATGCGCTCGGTCTCGCTTGTAGCACAGAATCGTCGCGGCCAGCGGTGAACCCAGCATCAGGAAAGTCCCCTCTGGGCGACTGAGGTGCAATGCAAAAAACGCAATTGGGGCTAAGGCCAGATGAAATCGACTGCCCTGGATGCCGCGATATAGCAGCCAGATCGAGCTGAACCACAGTGTTACCGCAAGCGCTTCAGGTGCAATTCGACTCCCATAATCCACGAGCCAGGGCCAGGCAGCTACGATGAATACGGAAAGGCGTGCAGACC